>JAITAW010000036.1 GCA_031283905.1 Treponema sp.
GTTGCTGTCGTGGCTGTAGTTGCGGTTAAAGGTTCCGACCTTTATATAAACGTCTTCGGCATGTTCGACAACAGCGCTCACCATATTCGCGTCAATATCTTTAACAAACCGGTCGTTCAGCGCCTGCATCGCCATCATCGTGGTGGCAGGCCTACCCGATCCAACGGGAGGCTTTACTTTAAGCAACACTCCGTTGGGGCTTAACCGGACAAACACTTCTCCGCTCGTGTTCTTCGCAACCAGTGAAACAGCTTCCTCATCAACAGACTCGCTGCCGGTACTGGTCTTTGTCGCCTGCGTCAAAATCCTGGCGTAGGCTCTGATCTTCCACTCTTTTTTTCCGGTGCCGAGAATGCCTTTGAATCCCCGTTCAATCACTTCATACTCAATGCGGCGCACCGGGACATCGAGCAAGGTGGACGCTTCCTCAAGGGCGGACTCCAAGGTCTGACCTTCGGTGTTGACAATACGAATCGTTCTGTCAATTTCAAGCTGTTCTTTCATCAACTTTTGTAGTTTGACAAAATCTATCACTGTTGCCTCCTTTGCAAGTTACAGGTTACGGTACCTTCTTACAACTTCACGTCTTCCTTAATAGGGCGGCTGTTCCTTGGACAGCTCGCGTCTTGGAACAAGCTCTTATAAAAGGCCTTTCCGCGCATTGGTTAATTTAGCTCTCAGGTGAACTATCGCTTTTGAGTGAAGTTGCGACACTCTGGATTCGGTAACACTCAAGACTTGCCCAATTTCTTTAAGCGTCAATCCTTTGTAATAGTATAACACCAGTATCTTTTGTTCCTTTTCGGACAATTCTTTTATATATTCTTTAAGCACCCGTTTAACTTCGGCTTTCTCGGAAATCACATCGGGATTAAGACTGGAAGGAGCTTCAATGCTTTCCCCAATGGAAACCTTGTCGTTCTCATCGCCAGAAAACCACACATCGCTTAACGAAAGCATGGTGGTTGACGTTGTTTTCGTCAAGAGCTTGAGATACTCGTCCTCTTTAAGTCCAAGCGACAGCGCAATCTCCTGATCCGTCGCAACCCTGCCAAGCTGAGCCTCAAGCGCGCCTATAGCGTTCTCAATTTCCCGCGCCTTCTGCCGCACAGAACGCGGTACCCAATCTATCGAGCGAAGCTCATCAATAATAGCGCCGCGGATACGGGTAACGGCGTAGGTTTTAAACTTAACGCTCTTTTTCGGATCGAATTTATCAATAGCGTCCAACAGCCCGAAAACACCGAAACCTACGAGATCATCAAATTCCACCATAGGAGGCATCCCCACCGCCACCCTACCCGCCACGTATTTTACCAACGGCGCATATTGCTTAATAAAAGATTCTCGAATCTTTGGATCCTTTGTCTTGCGGTACTCAATCCAAAGTTCATCCTCTGTTTTTTGCTCAAGAGGGATATTCCCCATCATCACTCTCATTCTCGTTGTAATAAAGTTTTTATCGCATTCGCGGCTTTTGCGGGATCATAATTTTTTCCTAAAGCTTCAACTGCCTTTCCTGAGTGTCTTCGGGGAGGCGGCTCAAACAATTCCGCCTCTTCTTTTTCAACAAAGGAGTCGGTCATATGTTCCATATCGGGCAACTTCACGTCCTTTAACGGCATGGCCGTATTCGAAAAAAGCGTATCCATTGCGCCGAACGCCGGCGGTAACGAATCCGCCGCCTCAGAATCGGCGCCGGTACCACCGGCTACGCCTCTGCCGTCCGCTGCAACAAAGGGGCTTTTGGCGTCCATATCCAGCGATCCGCTTGCGGGCAATGCGCTCGACAGCACCCCTTCATCCGGAATGAGGCTGCCTGCCAGCGCAGTCTTCACGGCGGTTTTCGCAGACTCTGCGCCGCTAGCCGGCGCTTGATCCATAATTACGGCGGCATCGGATGCCTCCGCGCCTGAATCGTCTTCCACGGCAATATCCACATGGGAACCGGCGGGACTCATCTCTTTATCCGTGGCAGCCGGTGAATCAAGCAAAAAACGTTCCGCAACCAGATGAATGGCTTCTGACAGCACAAAGGAGAACAAAGCAAAAACAATAGCGCGGACAAGGATCATCGGAAAACCGGCTCCGCCAATAAGTCCAACAAGGAAAGACAAAAGAAAGAATCCACCCGCAATGACGCCGCTTGTTTTTACATGCATTTCCCGCCTCACGTACGATTGAAAAACCGTTTCATCATAACGGCAAAACCGCCGCTCTCATGCTTGACTTCGGTTTTGTCCATGCGATCCACAAGATGCTGCACGCAGAGCGACGCCTTGCTTTTGGGATCGATGACCGTGAAGGGCTTGGTCCTCAATACGGCTTGAGAAACCACTGAGTCATCGTAAATGAAACCAAGATACTCTATCTTGAGGTTCAAAAATTGACCGGCGATGCTGATCATTCGATCCGCGACCTTTTTCGCTTCTTCAGCGCTCTTCACTCTGTTCACCACGAGTTTCAGCCCGATGTCAAGGTTATGCATCATTTCAGTGGCGATTATCTTGGTAATACCATAGGCGTCCGTGATTGCGGTCGGTTCCGGAGTCGTAATGATGATCGCGTCATCCGCCGCAGCGATGAAGTCCAGCACATTCTTGGAAACGCCCGCACTCGTATCAACGATGATAATATCCGCATTGGAAAGGGTGGTAAGCTCACCGATGAAGTTTTCCCGTTCATCTTCCGAAAGATTCGCAATCTTGGAAAGCCCGGATGCGCCTGCGACAATCGAAATACCGTATTCGGTCTCTTCCAGAATCTCTTTCATGGTTCTTTGCTTGCGCATCACATGATAAAGGGTGTATTTGGGAACAAGACCGAGCATAACATTCACATTGGCAAGCCCCAAGTCGGCGTCCATGACAATCACTTTCTTGCCAAGCCTAGCATAGGCAATAGCCATATTCACCGAGACATTGGTCTTTCCAACGCCACCCTTTCCGCTGGTAATGGTGATGATGCGGGTCTTTTTCTGCTCCCACGTCTTAACCGGCAGGGCTTTTTCTGCGGTTGACGCCGCCGCTTCCCCTCTTTTCCGCATCAGTTCACGCAGTTTTTCCGCTTGATCTTCCATGACAATCCTCTTAACAATCCTTGTTTATAGAATCTGTTTTAACCACCGGGTGGTTTTGAAACAGCTTTTTAATTAATCAGCCTTTGTTTTTCCATTGTATCTGCTCGGCGGCATCGCACGGAAAACGCTCCTCAATTTTCGATCGCTTGACATGAAAACCTTCCAGATTGATGAGAAAGCGCACCACAGACGCCATTTGAATATCGCTCGGCACTTTTTGTCCATCCGTTATATACGACACGAATTTTCTTTTTTCCGAGACTGCGCTTATCACATTGCCTATGCGTATAGTTTCATCTAATTTAGTGATGATCACGGCGCGATAGTTAAAAGGCTCAAACTGGCGTAGAATTTCTTTTATATCGCTTGATTTTGTCGTTGCCGCAATGGCAAGATGAACCTCCGCCCGAGGACCGCATGCATCCAAAAGCTGTTTCATCTCGCCCAACTTAACGGAATCACGCGGACTCTTTCCTATAGTATCGACCAAAATAAAATCAACATCATCAGAATATTGGGCTATTGCTCTTTTTAAATCGCTATAATCCTCAATATAGGAGACGGGCAGTTCCATGATGTTGCCGTACGCTTCGATCTGAGCTTTCGCTCCGATGCGGAACGCGTCGATAGTAATCATTCGCACCGAAATAGGCGGCTTGCTTGAGCTTCCTATCCCGTAAATAGCCGCGAGTTTGGCGATGGTGGTGGTTTTTCCAACGCCCGTAGGCCCTATCAGCACCATGATGCGGGGTTTTTTATAAATTTTCACTTCTTTATAGATGAGGATGGTCTCGCCTATCCATTCCAGCACTTTATCCTGCACGGCATCGTAATCGTCGAGGTTTTCAAGGGAAATTTCTTTTTTGCACCGTTCAATGATACTCTGAATGTAGCTTTGTGAAAAATCATTCAGTACAAGCGCCTCGCGCAAACGGACGAGCGTAGAATGAGACGCCTCTCCGCTGTGCGCGGAAGCTCCGGCGTTAAGGTTTAATTTTTCATTTATAGACTTCATCTCTTCCAGAACTTTCACCAGGGTCGGCTCTTCTTTTTTTGCGGCGTTCCCCATTTCAACGAGCCGTTTTTTTTCTTCGTTAAAATCAAGCGGTTTTTTAGGCTCGGAAGAAGCAACCATACTGGAAGCAGGCGTTGCGACGTTCAGATTCTTTGCGTAATTGTTTCCGGTAAATCCCGTGATCTCCACTCCGTCTTTGGCAAAGAGACCAAATATACCCCCCATGCGAATGTTTTTGTGATAGAGAATAGTCACCCTCTCACCATATTTCGTCCTGATTTTATTAAGACA
>JAITAW010000052.1 GCA_031283905.1 Treponema sp.
AACAAGTCTCATTTTAGCCAAACAGAGAAACGGGCCTGTCGGTACCGTTCAACTGACATTTTTATCGGATTACACAAAATTTACTGAGCTTGCAAAAGACAGACCATAGTTTTCTTCTATAAAGGATCATGGAGAGCAGGAAGATAAGGAAAGAAAATGGCGTTTATTGACAATTACGATCTTGAAAATCTAAGAAACGAGGCTGAACGGCTGATTTTTGAGGAAATCAGCAAACAAATAGAGGCCTTCCCAGCGGGCGAAATATGTACGTGCAACGAATGCATCATCGATATAGCCGCAATAGCGTTGAATGGGGTGAAGCCTTTTTACCGTCATTCCCTTCTCGGTACGCTCTACGCTTTAGAAGCGCTCAATATTGATGCGGAATATGCGGAGAGCATACGCGTTGCCGTCACTCAAGCGATTGAGAAAGTCAAGAATAACCCTGCTCATATCTGAATCAATCATATTTGACCCGTATTATCGGCGGCGCATCTTCCTCCTCCGTTTTTTGCTCAAGCGTCCATTCGTCCTCATAGAGACGGAATTGAGCTAACAGTAAGCCTGTTTGCGGGTCGTGCCATGAAATAACGCCGTCCGTATCAACAGAGACGAAAAAGTCCCCGCCGTCAACCAGATGGACAGGAAAACCGCCTTTCTGCTCAAAGGCGGTGTACGCCCCATTGCCGTCGACCATCACTGCCCGCCCGTCCAAAAGCGTGGACGCCACCGTCCCGCCGGTTTCTGCGAGGGCAAAAGCAAGATTTTCACCGTGCGCTTCCATTAAAACCGGAGATTGCGCGGTGTTCGACATATCAAGCCTGATTAAGATCGTTTTTCGCTCTCCTTCCTCATTTGAAACAACCCCGCCATACACAGCGCCGCTTGCGGAACGGTAGACCCGCGCCCCGACCTTTCCGGGATAGGCAAGCGGAATGGTTTCGCCGGTGGCAAGGTTCACCTTTAAGAAGGGCGCTATGCCGTCTCCTCGTCCCACGATGAGGTTTCTGTCGTCAAGGAAGGCCGCGTCCAGAGAACCGGCGGAAGAGAATGAGAACACGCTCTTATTTGTTTCAAGCGAAAGTACCGTTATCTCTCCCACAGAATCCAAAAAGAGCGCTTTTCCATTAAAAGACACAACGGCGCTCAGAGGAAATTTGCTCTGATAGGATAGCTCTGTATAGCCTTTGCCGGTAGTCAGGTAACGCGGTTTTTTCCCGGTCGCGCTCCATAAAACAAACCCTTCTTTCGCGGCTGAGATGCTGGCAAAGTCATTCGCGCCAAACGAGACGCCTATTTCTGGAAGAAGCGCCCAGTCCAACGGCATGACGGCTACGGATTCATCCGTCAGAAACACGATGGCATCGCCGGTATGGCGAGCGTCGCCTATGTCACGGGCATAGTCGGCATAGCTTTTTACAACGGCGATTTCCCTTGCCACCAGCGGGTTTTTAACGGCAAAAGCCAGCGAAGAGCCATCTTCGTTGAATATCCGCACATTCCCGTCAGCGGCGCCGAACGCCGCGCCGTTTTGAAGCGCGGTCAGGCTTTCAACACGGAATTGGGAATCAATAATCGTGTGGTCACATTTGGCTTCAATTTTTTTCAAGCTGTTAATCGTAAAGAAATAAATCGTTTGAACAGCAACGCCGTTTGCGACATCTTCCGAAATGCAGATAAAGTCCGATGATTCGCTTTTTACGATGTACACAGACCCGTTCACAATATGGGGATCATAATCAAGAGTTTTGCCGGTAATGGCGTCAACCACAAACAAGCCCTTCACTCCAACGCCGGCAATGAACCGGTTGTTTCCAAACAGAATGGGCGTCTGTAGACCGGCGACCGTTCCGCATTGCTGTATTTCCTTCTCCTGCGCTAAATTCCAGTAGGAAATCACTCCAGAGGGCAGGTAGGAAATCATGGCTGTTTCCGACTTGCCGGTTGCCGCAAGGATTGCATCGCCGACTATATCGGGAATCGTATAAAGGAGTTCGCCGGTGTCGCCGTCAAGACATACGGTTCCGGTATGATCTGATTTAACCACAATAAGAAACCCTCCGGCTCCCGAATAGGTGATGAACGCAGGCTCCGCATTAAAATCCATAGAAAACAGCTGTTCTTTTGTCTCATAATTCCACGCCGAAACGCGGCGCCGCTTGCCATCGCTCTCTACCACGGCAAGGTGCGGCTTTTCAGGACGCAAGCGCATCACCTTTAACGGAAGCTCGCTTATCTGAAAACGCTCCTCCGCGGCTCTATATTGCAAATTCCAGAATTCCAGAAAACCGTCCTCCCCTGCGGTGATGATACGGCCGCCGTCATAGACAATGGCTCGTATCGCCCCACGGTGTCCGCCGGAAACCTGAAAGGCATCCTGTGCGTTCATAGGTATTGATGCGCATGAGGAAAACAGCAAAACATATAGCGCTAAACGTCTCATTCACTACCTCAATTAAATATTAAGCCTTTTCAAAATTTGATGTTTTTGAGAAAGGCTCTTTTTTTACAGAGCAAAGCCCATACATGACATAACGCTTACAAGACGCAAAGCGTCCCTCCTGCGCATTACATTATAAACGAACAAGGTACAAAACATCGCCAAATACGGCGAACAGCATCAAAGCGCAAATTAGTACAACGCCGACTGTTTGAAAAATCGAGATAAATTTGGGGTTCAAAGGCCCTCGTTTGAAAATTTCAATAATAAAGAGCGCAATAAGTCCGCCGTCCAACACTGGCAAAGGCAGGAGGTTCATGACACACAGGGCAATGGAGATGAGGCACAGAAAGTCCGCCATATTGCGGATTCCGTCCGCAAAACTGCTGCTAAACCCGGCGGCCGCCACATCGCCCAGCATGTAGGTGATGCGAACCGGACCGGAAACCGCCTGTGTAAGATCAATACCCTTGAAGAGCAGGGCAAAACTTTTGACCGATACGGTGAGCGCCTTCCATGCCTCACTCAATCCCTTACCGATCGCGGCGAATGGGGAGAGCCGAGGCATCCGGTACTCAAGCATTTGGAAGCTGAACCCAAGATCCACGCCCTCGTTGGTGTAGATAGGCTGCAACCCGGTCCGCGCTGTTTCTCCGTCCCGTTCAAAGTCAACGGCAAGCGTCTGGGGGCGGTCCTGTAGGACCGGTATCAACGCCACGGAATACTCAATATCCTTTCCGTTGACTTTGAGGATGCGGTCGCCTTGCTTAAGGCCTGCGGCTTTGGCGGGACCGGTCTGTACTACGTCGTTTACAACCGGATCGACCCAGTAGTAAACGCCAATGGTCCCGGCGCCGGTGTTTTTATCAAGATTCGGGGTTATGGATATATCTTGAACGGAGCCGCCGCGATCTACCTTGAGGGAAAGTTTTTTTTCCGGGTTGATTGCGATCTTTTCCCGTATATCGCCAAAGGTTTCAACAGGCGCTCCGTCAATGGCAATGATGCGGTCGCCACTTTCAAGTCCGGCGGCATTCGCCGGAAATGCCGTTTCTTCACCAACAATGTCCGATGCCAGTACGATGCGGTTTCCCATGGTCAGCGTTGTGAATCCAACGCCCCAAATAATCGAAAAAACAAGCGCGGCAAAGACAAGATTGAAGAATGGGCCGGCAAAGGCCACCAAGATGCGTTGCCACGGCTTCGCTCCGAAAAAGGTTCCTTTTACCGGAGAAATTGCGTTCCGGTTGTTTTTATAAGCTTCCTCAAACTCATTTTCCCCGCGCATCTTACAGTAACCGCCTAATGGAAACATGCCAAGTCGATATTCAACAGCGCCGATCTGTTTTTTGAGGACGGGTTTGCCCCAGCCTATGGAAAAGGCTTCTACATCGATGCCCGCGAGTCGCGCGGCTATAAAATGCCCCAACTCATGGACAATAACGACTATGCCTAATCCGGCAAGCCCTAACAGTATTTTCAATACAAACATATCTACAATATAACATGATTCTGGGAGGCTGACAAGAACTGGAGGCGAAAACAAAAGAACGGCGCCTGCCGGAAGCCGGCGGCGGCAGTACATCAGCGATCAAATCACCGTCAGTGATACGGGCCTATCATCATCAGTGATATGAACGCAGGCGCGGCAGGAATTCAAGCCAAGAATTGTTGCCCGCTGATTACACTGATTAACACAGATTTCAATCTGGGCAACCCGTGCAATCCGTGTAATCAGCGGGCCGTTTTATCCGGGGAAGAGCGGGGGCGGTCAAAGCGGCTGGGGGATAAGCGCCGCTTTAACGGGGAATAAGAAGGTTCTTCTTGAGCCGCACCTTCCAGAATGTTTTCTTTGACATTATCGTTCCTCAGAATGTACGGAGGGCGCGCGCGCCCTCCGCGCTGATAAAACAGGGGGCGGTTTCCCGCCCGCGCATTTGCGGTTTCCCCAATTCATAAAACAACGCGGGGCGCTATTGGATTACGGTAAAATCTATGGTCTTTGAATACCACGCATTATTGGTATCCTTAAGCCTCACGGTCAGCGTGTAGGTCTTCAGGAGGCAATCCCGTGCGCGTATGGTGACGGAACTGCCGGTGGCACTGGTTATTACCTGTCCGTTTAACAGCCATTCCAGGTTTGCCGCTCCCGTATTATAACTCGTATCGCTTACCTCGAACGTTACTGTTTCATCCGTGCTATAGGAAATGCTCGTGTTTCCAGTGGCGCTAACCGTTACGGTTGTATCCAGCGGTACTTGAATCGTAAACGCAACCCCTACAACGAACTGCGCGGTTACTGTTACGTCAGATGCCGGCATGGTAAATTCAAACTCATCGGGATTGCCGGTTGCGGTAACAGTAGTCGTCGGGGTAGTTGCCGGTACAGTTCCCGTCTTTATAACGTACCCTGTTCCCGCCGTTACCGTGAGGGTAATGGTGTTTCCGGCCGCTCCGAGCGGCGTATCGGGAGTTATGGTTCCCTAGCTTGTAGGAGGCGTTGTAGTATCTTGAGTAATGGTGAAGAACTCATCGCTTACTGCTGCTGCGACAAACGTTCCGGTCTGATTTGCCGGAATATTCTGTGAATCTGCCAGGCCCGGAATCCATCTGCTGCCTACTTGTATTTCCTGCCGGAAATACACCGTGCCGCTGTCCTTGGACCAGAAAATAAAACAGGGGATGGGAGGCCTGCGCCTCTCAGAGGGGTACGCCGGGCTCCTGTCCGCGGTAAGGCCGCCACGGCGGCGTTCCTCATCTGTTCGTCCGGCGGCCGGTTCAAGATTATTCTAGGTCCGAGGTCTGCCCTTACGGGCCGCAGCCTCTCGCCGGGCGGCAACCGGTCCCGGCTCCCTAATCCCGTCGGAATAAGGATACCCGTTATTTCAATAATCATAAAGTCTTGGTCTTTCCGC
>JAITAW010000068.1 GCA_031283905.1 Treponema sp.
ACCGCGCCGATAAGCGGGGCGGGATCGGCGTCCAGGTTCATAAGGCGGATTTTTTCGGCCAAATCGGAAACGGCTATTTCATCGGCCTCCCAGAGCATAACGGGGCCGCAGGCTATGGAGCCGATAAGGGAAGCGTTATACACAATCGGGGACGAGCACATAACAAGGCCGCAGCCGCAGGAATAAATATACGGCTCGCCAAGTTCAAGGGATTTTTCGCCGCCGTCCGACAGGTGTTTTCTGCACGTTTCACAGCCCCGCGCGGAAGCGCAGATCGAAGGGGAATTCCTCTTGGCGGTAAGCTCCCGGCCTTCGGCGTCATGAAAAGCGGTATCCAGACCGGTTACCAGAAAAAAATGCCGGAGGAGGTTTTCAATCTGCCCAAAGTCAAGGATATCCTTTAACCGTGGTTTTGTTTCGACTGCCTGAAACATCCCCTTGATTGTGAGTTTCGGAATTGATTCTGTCAATCCATGATTTCCACCGGTTTACCCGCCTTTTGTGCTACCCTTGTGTTATCCCAAATAGTTTTTTCAGCAGCCGGCGAAGTGTAACCATAGGTTTTTTTTCAGTTGGCCGGCGTTTAGCGTACCATCTGGCAGCCCGCTTCTTTCTCCAGCATCCGCGCCAGCCGGTTCCCAAAGCTGCTCACTTCATACCCCGCCACGTCAGTTTTCCTCAGCAGCAGTGCCAGAATATGCCGCCCCTTCCCGTCCGTCCTGAGCCCGTATCGCTCTGGCCTGAGACAGGGTGAGATAGCGGCCTTGCAGGTTCAGGACATTGGGGAAGATTGTATCTATGTCCGGTCCGGCATAGCTGAACACAGAGGTTCTCTGGAGAAAATTGCTAATTCATTGCTGTACAAAGAATTACGTAAAAATAATTTCCTCCAAAGGATAAGAAAACCGCTAAAACTGAAGTTTTTAGCGGTTTTCTTTCTATAAGAATTCAAGAATTTTCACGATTTTTTTCTTTTTCACTTGACATTATTTAAAAAATAGTAAATTTATAGGATAACTAGGAATTTATAAGGGAATTCCTGCAAAGGGGAACTTATGGAGAAAAAACAGAAAACAATCGTTGAACAGGTCGTTTTCTATTATAGAAAAAGTATTGCCATTATCGTTTTTTTTGTTTTTTGGCAGATAGCGCCGCTTGTGGGCCTTGCCGACCGGCAATTTATTCCGCCGGTTTCGGATATATTGATTACCGGCGTACAGATGTTTATCTCCGGTAACCTAATCCTCCATATCGCGGTAAGTTTACAGCGCGCCCTGTTTGGTTTTGCCATTGCCTCTGTTATTGCCCTGCCGCTGGGTTTTCTCTTGGGAGGCTGGTTTAAGCGTTTTGAAGAATATCTTGATCCGCTGCTCAATGTTATGGCCCAGGTAAATCCTTTTTCAGTCTTTCCGGTGTTCATTTTGCTTTTCGGTATCGGCGAAGTGGCAAAAACAGCAATCATCCTGTGGGTATGCGTGTGGCCTATCCTTTTCGGTACGATACAGGGGGTAAAAAATATCGACCAACTGATCGTTAAGGCGGCGCTGGCAATGGGCACAAATAAATTCGCCCTTTTTTGGAAGGTTGTGCTGCCAGGCGCGGCGCCGGCAATTTTTGGCGGACTTAAGCAGGGCGCGGGAATTTCATTCTTCATGCTGATAGCCGCGGAAATGATAGGAGCAACAGCCGGTTTAGGCTTCCTGATTCTTCAGTCACAGGTAAACTTTCAAATTCGCCGCCTCTTTGTCGGCGTGGTAACCATAGCGATTCTGGGCCTCTTGATCACATGGCTTTTGAAATATATCGAGAAAAAAGTAATTACCTGGCGCGAAGAGAGCGTTATAAAGTAGCAAAAATCTGTTTCCCGGACAAACCGGAGCGTACGAACCCGGAACCGAAGGGAAACAGTTTTGCCGGTATATGCCGGAATATTTTTTCTTCAAGGAGAAGTGTATGACGAAAAAGAAACGTACGATGAATGCCGCCGCCCTTGCGGCACTGGCGGCAGTTTTACTGGGCTGTGTTTTCTTTACCTCTTGCGGCAAAAAAACCAAGACCGTAACACAAATTGAGGAAGGCGGGAAAACCTATTACCAGATTAAAACATGGTCCCGTTCGGATTGTACCGATGCCCCGTTCATCGTTGCGGAAAAAATGGGATTTTTTGAGGAAGAAGGAATAAAGGTGGTGTATACCGGAGAGACCCAGCCGCCGCAGCGCATCGCTTCAATTCTAAACGGGGATAACGATGTAGGAACGGCCCATCCGAATACGCTGGCGATAGCCCGTGAAGGCGGCGCTCCTGTCCGCGGAGTGGCGCGTTCAATCATCGAACCGCCGAATGAAATAACCGATGTTCATTTGCAGCACATGTGGTGGGTTACCCGCAAAGACGGTCCTTACCAGAGCTGGGAAGACATACGGAATTCCCCGCGTCCGGTCAAGATGCAGCTGCTTCTCCGCAACGCCTGCATTGACTTTCTTAGCGACATCGTACTTGAGAAGTACAACATCCCCAAGGACAAGATCGAGTATATTACCATGCCCGATATTGAAGGGGTTCTCGCTCTTAAAGAAGGACTGGTCGATATAGCGACGCCGCATCCACCGTTCTTTGCCACCATTGACGAATGGGGCGGCGGGACTACGCTGATTACCAGCCGCGAGATTGCCGGAGAACAGGCGGGTACGTATCTTTACTATTTTGCCGACGACTTTATCGCGATAAATCAGGAAGCGATAAAGCGCTTTGTTGCCGCAATAAAAAAAGCGGAACGCTGGGCGAATGAAAACCCCGAACAAACGGCAAAATGGACAGAGGAAGCAATCGGGATTCCCGTACGGGCCAATCATTATTACGCGGATAACGCCCGTATTTACGATGACCAGATTGATTACTGGATACAGGGTTCGATAAAGAGCGGTGCCCTGCCGGCGGGTACAAAAGTAACGGTGAGCGACATCATTACCCACGAATTTGATCAGGCGGGTGACAGATAGCAAGTCCAAGGAGACAGGCGTGAGCGATTTAATTGAAGAACAAGGCGAAATAACGCGGGAACGTATCAGGGCGAATAAAATAGTTGCCCATAATATCCGCCGCGTTTTTTATATAAAGCGTGAAGGTGCGGCCCGGCGCGAATTTACCGCGGTAGAGAACCTCAATCTGGCGGTTCAAAAAGGTGAATTTGTGACGATAGTCGGTCCTTCCGGCTGTGGTAAATCGACTTTCCTTGATATTTTGGCCGGACTTTCCGAACCGACCTCCGGCGATGTTTATATCGACGGAAACAAGGTAAGCGGGCCCGGCCTTGACCGCGGCATTGTTCTTCAAGGCTACGCCCTGTTTCCCTGGCGTACCGTCCGGCAGAACATTGAATACGGACTGGAAATTAAAAAAATAAAGAAGGCCCAAAAAAGGGAAATCAGCGATCATTTTATTGATCTGGTTGACCTGAGGGGCTTTGAAAACAGTTATCCTTACGAGCTTTCAGGCGGCATGAAGCAGCGCGTTGCCATTGCCAGGGCGCTGGCATACGACCCGGAAGTCCTTTTGATGGACGAGCCTTTTGCCGCCGTTGACGCGCAGACCCGGGAAATTCTTCAGGAAGAGCTGTTGAGCATTTGGGGGAAAACGGGCAAGACCATCATCTTTATTACCCACAGTATCGAAGAGGCCGTTTTTCTTGCCGACCGGGTTGTGGTGATGTCAACAAATCCGGGTTCAATAATGGCTGTCTTAAAAGTACCCATTGCCCGTCCCCGGCGCGCGAGTTCGCTGCGTAAGGATCCCGAATACGGCCGTATCACCGGTCTTGTCTGGAACTTCCTCCACGGCCTGGGTTTTGCCTCGGGGGAAGATATTGATTCCGCTACATTGTAGCAAGAGAGGCGTAAAATGAAAATGAGATTTGTGTTCTTCCTGGCGGCTGGCGTTCTGCTTTTTTCCTGCAGGTCCAAAGGGACGATTACCCTGGGCTCGCTTAACTCAGGGGATGCGTTAACAGTGAGTGAAATTTATGCGGAAGCGCTGGAAAGGGCCGGGTATAAGGTGGTCCGTTCTTTTGATTTTGACAACGTGTCACTCCACGAAGCCATAGTAAACGGAACAGTGGATATCGGAACGGAATGGACCGGAACGGCCTTAACCAAAGTACTGCGGGCGCCGAGGGGCGGCGACCAGTACGGTACCTATGACGCGCTGAATACCCGGTATAAACAAAGCGGCCTTGTGCTGCTTGAGCCACTGCCGGCGGACAACGCATGGTCTTTTGCCGTGCTGGCGGAAACCGCGGACGGGAAAAATATAAAAACCTTAAGCGATCTGCAAAAGGCGGCAGGAGAACTTGTTGTTGCCGTAAGCGGCGAGTTTAACGATGACAGCGAAGGATTCCCCCTGCTTGAAGAAGTATATGGCCCTTTCCGCTTTAAAGAGGTAAAAGTTGTTTCGGAAGAAGAACAGCACAGCTTGTTTCATGGCAAAGCGGCGGATGTTATATCGCTCCGTTCCAATGACGGCCATTTTGCGGACGCGATGCACAGAAAACTCCGGGACAATTTTCACGCTTTTGTCCCGCAGAACCTGGTGCCCGTGACGACCGGCAGCTTTTTAAGCGGCCATGAGGAACTGCGTTCCCTGCTGAACGCCATTTCGGCTTCCCTTAACGACAAGGTGATGATAGATCTTGACGCAAAGACCCGCATTGAGAAAGTTCCCTACCCCAGAGCGGCAAAAGATTATGTAAAAGGAAATTCGTTTTAATGGAACGGCTTAAAACAGCGGCGTTAAAAGCTTCCGGCATTCTGGTCCTTGTTTTTTTCTGGGAACTGCTGCCCCGCCTGGAACTTGTTGATCCGCAGTTTTTTCCGGCCTTTTCCACGGTACTCAAGGCGGCGCGGCAGCTTGCCATATCAGGCGTACTCTTGACGAGTGTTATGGTAAGTCTTTGGCGGGCTGTTACCGGCCTTCTTGCGGCTCTTGTCCTTGCTCTTCCTCTGGGCCTTTTTTTGGGAAGGATGCCGCTTTTTGTTGAAGAAAGTTGTAATCCCCTGTTTCGTTTTTTTTCGCAGTTTAACCCTTTCTCGCTGCTGCCGGTTTTTATACTGTTTTTTGGCATAGGCGAAACCGCCAAGATAGCGATTGTCGCCTGGGTGTGTATCTGGCCGGTGTTTTTCAATACCGTGGCGGGGGCGCGGAATATAGACCGGACGCTTGTCAAGACGGCCCGTTCCTGCGCCCCCAATCCCCCGTGTCTCTTTTTCACCGTTGTACTGCCTGCCTCGTCCGCGTCGATTTTTACTGGCCTTCGTCTTGGCCTTGAAATGTCGTTTTTTATGCTTCTGGCGGCGGAGATGATCGGGGCAAGTTTTGGCATAGGCTGGCTGCTGCATAATTCCGGCATGAATGCGCAATTCGGCCGTATGTATGCGGCGATACTCACGGCGGTTTTTCTAAGCTGTTCGTTAACGAAGTTTTTAAAATACATTGAAGGACGCGCGTTTTTCTGGCGGGAAGAATTAAAAGAAACCACGGAAGGAACGCGGCGTAAAGCGCTTGGAAAAACCGATATAGGCCTGGCCGCCGCCCTTGTGGTTTTTATTTTTACCGTCGGAATCTGGCAACTCAATACGGCAAAAAAAGAACAGGCGCAGTTTAATCATACAAGCCACAGCGAACACATGCCGGTAACAAAAGGCGCCTCGATGGAATGACGGAGTATTGAATGGGTAAAAAGAAAACATTTTTTTTCAGCGCCGTAATACTGGTTGTGTTTTTTTCGTTCTGGGAACTGGTTAGTACCCTGCAATGGGTAAACCCCCTGTTTATTCCGCCGTTCAGTAAAATTGTGCGAAGCACATTCAATATGCTCATTCATAAAAACCTTTTGAATGATATAGCCACGAGCGCGGGCCGGGCGGCCGCGGGTACGGTACTGGCGGTTGTTTTCGGTGTTCCGGCAGGCCTTGTCCTTGCTCTGCCGTATCGCGCCCTGAAGACCGTACTGGGTTCGTTTACCGATGTCCTTTCGCAGGTAAATCCCTTTATACTGTTTCATATACTTATACTTTTTTTGGGGATAGGCGAAGAAGTAAAAATAACGATTGTTGTGTGGTCAGCCGTGTGGCCCATCATGTTTAATACCGCTTCCGGTATTGAAGACAGCGATCGTCTCCTTTTCAAGGCAGGCAGGGCCTTCGGCGGCGGGAGGCTCGTTTTTTTCCGCAAAATAGTGCTTCCCGCCGCCGCTCCGAAAATTTTTTCCGGCATACGCATCGGCGCCGGCTATTCCCTTTTTATGCTGATCGCCGCCGAAATGATGGGCGGTAAATCCGGATTAGGCTGGCAGATTTTAAACTATCAATCAAGTTTTCAGATAGAAAGTATTTTTTCCGCGGCGCTGGTTATTGCCCTGCTCGGCATAGTCTTTGACGGCGTGATTTTGGGCATACAGAAAATATGCCTGCGGGGACAAGAATGAAGCTCCCGCCCTACAAACTGCCGGGACACGCTTTTTGGGCGGCATCCACGGAACGCCAGCCGAATTTTTCCGTAAAGACGGCAAGGGCGTTATGTACCACTTTTTCTCCGGCGCCGCCGAAACGCTCTTTTCAGTATAACACCGTTGACAAAATAATAATATGCCTATAGATTTTATAATATAAGTTAATTGATAGGAATTATAGGAATAATAGAATTTTAGGGAGGTTACAGTGAGCCGTATTGCACTTTCGCTTACCGAATTAATCGGGAATACTCCGCTTTTGCATGCCCGGCGCTTTGCCGACGGCCTTAATCTCAAAGGCCGCCTTGTGTTTAAGCTGGAATATTTTAATCCGGCGGGGAGTGTTAAAGATCGTATCGCCCTTGCGATGATCGAAGACGCCGAAAAACAGGGTATTTTGAAACCCGGAACGGTTATTATCGAACCGACCAGCGGGAATACCGGCGTGGGTTTGGCTTTTGTCGCCGCGGCAAAGGGATACCGTCTTGTCTTGACGATGCCCGATACGATGAGCGTTGAACGGCGCAGTCTTTTAAAGGCATTAAACGCGGAACTGGTACTTACTCCCGGTAAAGACGGGATGAAGGGAGCAATACGCAAGGCGGAAGAAATAGCGGCGCAACTTCCCAATTCATTTATCCCCCAGCAGTTTAACAATCCTTCTAATCCTGAAGTTCACCGGAAGACAACGGCAGAGGAGATATGGCGGGATACCAAAGGACAGGTCGCCGCTTTTATCGGCGGGGTCGGTACGGGAGGTACGGTTACCGGCGTGGGCGAAGCGTTAAAGGCAAAAAAGGCCGACATCTACATCGCGGCGGTTGAACCTTTTGATTCGCCGGTACTTTCCGGTTCGGCGCCGGGGCCGCATAAAATTCAGGGTATTGGGGCAGGCTTTGTTCCCAGGGTACTCAACACGCATATCTATAACGAGGTCTACAAAGTTCGTACCGAAGAGGCGTTTAGCGCCGCCCAGCGGCTTGCCGCAAAAGAAGGGCTTTTGACGGGTATTTCATCGGGGGCTGCGGCTTTTGCCGCCGTACAGCTTGCCCGGCGTGAAGAGTTTGCCGGCAAACTGATTGTTGCCCTTTTGCCCGATACCGGGGAACGTTATCTTTCGACACAGCTTTTTGATCCGGTAGAAAACCCAAGTTTGTAATGGAGTGTTATATGGCAGAAAAAAAAACGGTACAGATTGCGATTTACGGGAAGGGCGGCATCGGGAAATCCACCACAACTTCTAATTTGAGCGCGGCGCTTTCAAAACTTGGCTATACGGTAATGCAGTTTGGCTGCGATCCAAAAAGCGATTCGACAAATACCCTGCGGGACGGGACGTATATCCCTACGGTACTTGACACCCTTCGTGAAAACGGTACGGTAAACGCACACGATGTTATTCATTCGGGCTTTAACGGCATTTATTGTGTGGAAGCGGGCGGCCCCCAGCCCGGAGTTGGTTGTGCGGGACGGGGCATTATTACCGCAGTGGAACTTTTTAAGCAGCAGCGTATTTTTGAAGATCTTGATTTAGTCTTTGTCATCTACGATGTCTTGGGCGATGTTGTCTGCGGCGGGTTTGCCGTTCCCATACGGGAAGGTATCGCCGAACATGTTTTTACCGTTTCATCCGCCGATTTTATGGCGATATACGCGGCGAACAATCTTTTTCGCGGTATTCAAAAGTATTCCAATTCCGGCGGCGCCCTTTTGGGCGGCGTTATTGCCAACTCAATCAACCGGCCCTATTCACGGGAGATCATAGATGACTTTGTTACCAAAACAAAAACACGGGTTGTTGAGTATATCCCCCGTTCGGTTACCGTAACCCAGTGTGAGTTACAGGGAAAGACCACCATCGAATCTTCACCGGAAAGTGAACAGGCAAAGGTGTATGTCAGCCTGGCGGAAAAGATAGCCTCTCATACGGCATCGGGTACACCGTCGCCGCTGGGCGTTCAGGAACTCCGTGATTGGGCGGGCAAGTGGGGAACTTACCTGCTGTCAATCGAAAAAGGCGAGATACGCGAAGAACTTTCTTCAAATATTTAGGAGTAGGTATGACGGGAAAAGAAATTATCGGCGCGGCGATCAAATTACAGGCCGTGCCCCGCTGTCCGGCAACGCTTATGTCCGCTGGCGCCTGGGCGCTGAACAGCGCGGGCATTTCTCTGGAAAAAGCGCTTTCTTCGGATCCTGAAAAAATAGCCGCTGTCCTTTACGAAGCGTATAACAGGGTTGGTTCGGACATATTCTGGGCTGTCTCGGGTTTTAACAATATTTTAATCGGCGCCATAGGAGGCAAAATTAAATTCAGGTCAAAGGGCACCCCGGATGTTATAGAGCCGCTTGTCAAACATATTTCCGATATTGACGGAAGTGATGGAACCAGCGGAATCGGCATAAACGCCTTCAAAGATACGCCGAATATGCGTTTCCTTTACGAAACAACCCGCTTTCTTGTACAGCGGACCGGCGGCACGAATTTTGTAGCGCTGACCCGCTGGGGGCCCTTTACCCTGGCGGGGCTTTTGTACGGCGCGGAAAACCTGATGCGGAGCATTTACCGTGATCCGGCTTCCGTCCACCGCCTGCTTGAATGGACGACGGCGCTCTACCTGGCGGACGCGCAAAACTATATTGACTCAGGCGTTGATTTTGCCCTGGTGGCCGAACCGACCGCTTCCGGCGATATGATTTCCCGTGAGCATTTTGCTGAGTTTGCGCTGCCGGCATTTACCAGAGTTTTTACTGCGCTGAAACAAAAAGGAATTGCCACCTGTTTACATATCTGCGGAAATATCGAAAACAGACTCGACCTTCTTAACGGTATAGGCGCCGATCTGATTTCGGTTGATTACAAAGTCAGCCTGAAAAAATGCCGTGAGATTTTCGGCGGGAAGACGGCCTTTGCCGGCAACATGAATCCGGTAGGAATTATTCAGCGCGAAAGCCCTGAAGGAGTAGCAAAGGCATGTGAACAATGCATTACCGAGGCGGGGGAGGATACCGGTTATATACTTATGCCCGGCTGTGATATTCCCCCTTCAACACCGGTAGAAAACATTAAGGCGATGGTCAATACGGGAAAGAATACAAGGAGGATCGTATAATGAGCAAGTTAGCGACAAAAACCGCCCCAAAACGGGAAGACAGGCTTCATTCGTGCATAAGCTACGGCGGAACCCTGTGCGGGCTTAAAAAACGGGCGGGCTGCGGCTGCCTTGGCGACAGCGATCGTTCCTTTTCACAAGGCTCTATCTGTTTAATGCTTCCCGCCATCGCGATGATCAACAGCCTTCCCGACAATGTCAACTTATTGCACGGCGCTATCGGTTGCGGCGTATGTTCACATTCGCAAAACGCCAACGCCCGTTCGGGCAGTTTGCAGCACTTTGGCGTTCAAAAAGACGCCCTGTGGATTTCCACGGCGATGAACGAAGCGGACGTTATTTCCGGCGGCGAAGGAAAGCTCAAACGAGCCATACTTGAAGCGGACCGCAGCTACCGGCCCAAAACGATTACCGTGGTGGCAAGTTGCGTCCCCGGCATTACCGGCGACGATGTTGAAGGGATAATAGCCGAGTCGCAAAAACTTGTTCAGGCAAAAATAATTTCTGTCCATTGCGAAGGTTTTAAAACGAAGATTTGGTCGACAGCTTATGATGCTGTGTACCACGGACTTCTGGAAACTCTTCTTGAAGACCCGCCGTTTCCAAAAAACATCATACCGGACGATGCGGAAGCGTTTAACGTTGAACAATTAAAAAAATATACGGTAAATCTTTGTAATGTGTCTTCCATGGGAAAGGTTGATGAAGACGAACTTACCCGCCTTTTAAACGGCCTTGGTTATCAGGTGAATATATTTCCCGTATTTGCCCAACCCGAACAGATGTGGAAGATTAAATATGCGGCGTTAAACATAAGTACCTGTCCCACGCATGATGACTATTTTCTTAAACTCTTTAAGGAACAGTACGGCATTCCCTATATTTTAAAACACATGCCCATTGGCATTGAAAATACCAATGACTGGATACGTGATGTGGGCCGCTTTTTCGGCAAAGAAGACGCCGCTGAAAAATTTATAAAAACGGAGGTTTTCCGCCTGAACGAAGCCCTTGAACCGTACCGGACATTCTTTAAGGGAAAAAAAGTTTTTATCAGCGCCGGGGAATTCCGCGCTCTTGCTACGGCGAACCTCCTTGCGGAACTGGGTTTTACGATCATAGGCGTTCGTTCTTTTCATCACGATGAATTTGCTTCCATTGAGTACGAAAAACTTCAGAAAATTGCCGGGAACTTTTCGTTTAACGTGGCAAATGCCCAGCCGTTTGAAGAAGCGAATCTTATTACCCGGTTAAAGCCGGATCTTTTTTTGGGACACTGGAACGGCAACAGTACTTCCGCGAAACTGGGTATTCCCTCGCATGTTATTTACAATACGGGCCTTTCATACATCGGTTACCGGGGCGTCTTTGAACTGGCCCGGCGGCTTTACCGGCAGCTTGGCAATCCGGTTTTCGCAAAAAAAATCAGCGCCCATAACAGACTGCCCTACAGGGAAAAGTGGTATGCGGAAGATCCTTTTAAGCATATCAAGAGTGATGACGCAAAAGGAGGTGAATGATGCAGAACGTGAACCATAACTATATAGAGCGTCCGCGGTATTTTTGTTCTTTCGGCGGGGCGCTTTGTACTTTGGAAGCGCTTCCGGAAACAATAGCGGTACTCCACGCCGCAGGAGGTTGCGCGGGCAGCATAGCCTGGGGTCAGAACGGCGGCTCCGCGTTACAGGTCGGCGGATTTTGCGGAGGGCTTGCCGTACCAAGCTCTAATGTCGGTGAAAAAGAAGTGATCTTCGGCGGATCGGACCGTCTTGCCGAGCAGATACGCACAACGGTAGACATGATGGAAGCAAAGCTGTTTGTTGTCATAACCAGTTGTGTTACCGAAATGATAGGAGATGATGTCCAGGCCGTTGTTAATGATGTCAAAGGCGATTTAAAAGACACATCGCTGGTATTTGCCCGTACCGGAGGTTTTAAGGGAAACTCGTATTATGGATACGATATTGTTCTTTCCGCCATTGCCCGCCAGTTTGTAAAAAAAGGGGAAATAAAGAAAGGAACGGTAAATGTTTTTGGCATTGTTCCCTATATGGACAGTTTTTGGCGCGGCAACCTGAACGGGATAAAAAAGCTGCTTGAACTTGCCGGTCTTGCCGTAAACACCTTCTTTGGAGAAGACGATACCCTTGAAAATCTTTATAATTCCGGCGGTGCGGAATTGAATATTGTGGTATCCGATGTATACGGCATCGAGACGGCTCAGGTATACGAGGAAATCTTCGGCATTCCCTATATAAGCGTTTCATTGCCGGTAGGTCCCGCGGCCAGCGCCGAACTGCTTCGTACAATAGCAAAAAAGATCAGTCTTTCCGCTGACGTGGAAAACATTATTGGGACGGAACAAAAAAAATACTGGCGATATCTTGATCTTCTGGTTGACTGCTATTATGACCTTGACTTACAGCGCTATGCCCTTATTATCGCCGACGTGAACTATGCTGTTTCCCTTGCGCGTTTTCTTAAAGAAGACATGGGCTGGATTCCCGTACTTGTTCAGTTTACCGAGTTACTCGATGACAAACAGCGGGAACTGCTTGTAAAAAAAATTCAGGAGTCAGGAGCGGATTATGCCGCTCCTGAACCGCTTGTTGTTTTTGATACAAACGCCAGTGAAGCGGGAAAATATCTTATCGAACGCTATCCTCGAAGGGAAACGGATTTATACGTAGACAGCTTAAGCCCCGCTTTTGTTGTCGGCAGTTCCCTGGAACGGGATCTGGCGCTAAAGCTTGGCGCGGCGCATTTAAGCGTCAGTTTTCCCGTGGCGAACCGTGCTGTTGTAAACCGGAGTTATACCGGTTTTTCCGGTGGCCTTACACTGGCCGAAGACCTTATCAGCGCGGTTATCGCAGGAAGGTAAGTACAAGGAGAGAAAAATGAGTGCGGAATTACTGCGAAAATTATCGGACGCCGTGGTAAATATGGATGAGGACGAGGCAGTTAAACTGTCCCTGCAGGCGGTTGATGAAAAAGTGGATGCCTACGAAGCTATTGATAAAGGACTGGGAGACGGCATGGAACGGGCGGGAAAGCTTTTTGACGAAGAAGAATATTTTGTACCCGAAATCCTTATTTGTTCCGACGCGATGAATGCCGGAATTGCTATTTTAAAACCGTATCTGAAACAGGAAGATGCCCGGCAGAAACATAAAGCTGTTATTGGCGTTATTGAGGGCGACACCCACGACATTGGCAAAAATCTTGTCCGAATCATGCTGGAAAGCGCCGGTTTTGATGTTCTGGATTTGGGGCGCGATGTTCCGCCTCTGACCTTTGTGGAAAAAGCGGTTGAAATAAACGCCGAATTTATTCTGCTTTCGTCACTTATGACAACCACGATGGACGCGATGGCGGATGTCATAAAAATTCTTAACGAAAAAAACATCCGTAACAAGTTCAAGGTTGCCGTAGGCGGCGGCCCCATATCGCAGGCTTTTGCCAACCGCATAGGGGCCGACGGCTACGCGAGCAACGCCGCCGATGCCGTCCGCTTATGCAAAGAGCTGGTACGGGCATGAACGCTGTCTTTTCCCCAAAAGAACGCCTGCTGCGGACTCTTTGCGGACAGGGCACGGAACGGCCGCCTGTAATATGCCCTGGCGGCATGATGAACGCCGCCATTGTCGATGTTATGGAAAAGACCGGACACACCCTGCCCGAAGCCCATCATGCCGCCGGCCTGATGGAAAACCTTGCCCGTGACGTATCGGAACAGACCGGTTTTGAAAATTTCGGAATTCCATTTTGCATGACAATAGAAGCCGAGGCGCTTGGCAGCGATGTGGATTTTGGTTCGCTGAAGTGCGAACCAAAAATAGTCCGCGAACCTTTTTCCTCGGTTGAACAGGTACGCTTTCTTCCAAAGGGAGCAATACTAAAGAACAAGCGCGCGGAAGCGGTGATAGGGGCGGTAAGTTCCCTGTCAAAAAAACAGCCCGATATTCCAGTTATTGGGAGTATTACCGGCCCCATCAGCCTGACCGCTTCCCTGGTCGATCCCTTAATGTTCTTTAAGGAACTTCGCAAGAAAAAAGAAACGGCCCACAAGGTTATTAATTATGTAACAGAACAGATCATCGAATACGCAAGGCTTATGGCGGAAAACGGCGCCGCGGTTATATCAATAGCCGACCCGACAGCTACCGGCGAGATACTTGGTCCGGTATTGTTTGAGGAATTTGCCGTTCCGTATATCAATAAAATTGTGCAGGCGATACACAAAATGAACGTCCCGGTAATAGTGCATATTTGCGGCGATGTAAAAATGGTAAAAAAACACTTGGCGGCATTGCAGGGGAAAGCAATCAGCGTTGACGCCATGGTAAATTTGTACAAACTAAAGGAAGAGTACCCAGCCCTTACCACAATGGGAAATTTAAGTACTTATATGCTGGAATCAAGCGATCCGGAAAAAATTTTAAACGCGGCGCGCCGCCTTTTGGAACAGAAAATTGATATTATGGCGCCGGCCTGCGGCCTTTCAACTTCTACGCCTCTTTCAAACATCAGGGCGTTTACCGGCCTGGTAACAACAGGAATATAAAGGAATATAAGCCGCATGCCGCATATTGTTTTTTTACATGAAAAAAAATCCGTACAGGTTAACGAAAAGGTTACCATACTTGAGGCCGCCCGGCAGGCCAACGTTGTCATTGAGTCTCCCTGTAACGCGTCAGGCGTTTGCGGCAAATGCAAAGTTAAAACCAGCAGCGGTTATGTCCTTGCCTGCCAGTCAATCGTAAACGGTGATATAGAAGTAGAGACAAAAGATTACACAAAAGAAAATAACTCAATGAAAATACTTGTCCGGGGAAAAAGTTTTCAATATGATCATAAACCGTATATATTAAAAAAAGTACAAACAGAAAACGAAACAGTCCGAACAGAAGTGTATGGCGGGGAAAATTTACTTGGCGTTGAAAACGGAGACACCGCCGGGGATATATATGCCATTGCCCTTGATATTGGAACCACAACGCTGGCTGCCGCCCTTGTTGATATACAAAGCGGTGAGCAGCTGGACACGGCTGCCGAATTAAACCCCCAGACGGTCTATGCACAGGATATTCTTTCCCGCATACATTTCGCATCAAACGACGAAGGCCTGCGGACTCTTTTTGCCGTCTTTATTGACTGCCTTAACAAAATGATAAACACTATGGTGTCACGGGCAAAAATCGAAAGGACGCATATTTATGAAATAGCGTTCAGCGGCAATACGGCCATGCTCCACCTGGCGACAAAGACAAATCCCCGTTTGCTGGGACAGTATCCGTATACGTCTGAAATTTCAGGGGGCACATGTATAAGCGCAGGTACGCTGGGTATTGCCGTGTCGCCTTTCGGGTTGGTCTATCTGCCGCCGATTATTTCCGCCTACATCGGAGCGGATATTAGCTCCGGTATCCTGGCGTCCCGGCTGGACAAGGCTGAAGGAACGGTTCTTTTTATCGACATCGGTACCAACGGTGAAATAGCGCTTGCCGCCGGGGGAAAAATCGCCGCTTCCTCGACCGCTGCCGGTCCCGCCTTTGAAGGGATGAACATCAGCTGCGGAATGAGGGCCAGCCGGGGAGCGCTTGAGTCCTTTTCAATACACGACGGGAAGGTTTCGTTTACCGTTATAGGCGGAGGAGATGCCGTAGGGATATGCGGGAGCGGGCTTCTTGACATGGCCGGTGAATTACTTGCCGCAGGAGTCATTGCGCCTAACGGGCGTTTTGTTCAGCCGGAAAACGGCTCCTACGGCGAAGAACTAAAAAGCCGCATGAGGGACAAAGACGGGAAAAAAGCCTTTTTTGTTACCCAGGATGTTTTTCTTGCCCAAAAGGATATTCGGCAGATACAGCTTGCAAAAAGCGCGATACGGACGGGCATAGAACTGCTCCTTGCCCATTTTAATTTGTCCGCACGGGATATTACGGCGGTGGAAATAGCGGGTTCTTTTGGGTATCACCTCAGGGAACAAAGCCTGCTTGCCATTGGATTGCTGCCAAAAGAATTTGCCGGCAAAGTATATTTTTCCGGCAATACCTCTTTGTCGGGGGCCGAAGCCTTTTTACTCAACAGGGATTTTATGGATAAAATGCAAAACCTGGTAAAGCGGATTGATACCGTTGAGCTTGCGAAGCATGAAAATTTTGACCGTATATTTGTTAAATATATGGCATTTTAGGGCAGTTTCATGAATTTTAACGCGTATTGTTTGGGACATCTAAGCGGAAAACCCGAAGGAGAATCTTTAACCGCCGCATGGTCACGGCTGGACATTGCGGCGTTCCCCGATAATTTTATCACGGAAGCGGCGGCGTTCGGCGCGGAAGCAGGAACCACAAAAAACGGTTTTCCTGTTACCGGGTATGTCTGGACGGATCCGTCGATGCTTGCGCCGCTTCCACTGCTGGATGAAACACCGCCGGTTAAGGCGGTTCTTGAAGCAATAGAAAAGACACCACCGCACAAAACGGTACTGCTGAAAGTGAACTGCCCGTATTCCATTCTTTCTTCCCTCGTTGAACCTTCGTTGTTTTATCGCTGGCTTCGGAAAAATAAAAAGGAAATACACGCCGCGCTTGATACCATTACACGGGGACTCGTCTCCTATATGGTAAAAGCCTTACACAAGGGGGTAAAAATACTGTCCCTTGCCGATCCCTACGCAAATATAAAGATACTGGGAAAAGAGCGCTATGCCGAGTTTGCCGCTTCTTATCTTGTTTCCCTGCTTGCGGCAATCGTTAACCGGAATGAGCTGTTAAGCGGCATTATTCACCTGTGCCCCTATAATTCCATCGCGCTTGAAGAATTAAACCTCCTCACCGCAGACAACCTGCGTGTCGAATGTACCACTGAAACGTATATTGAGCTGATTGACCGTTATGGTAAAAACAACCGGACAGGGCGCATAACGCTTGCCGGACATCAGTGTATTTATGCTAAAAATATCGGTAAAATCATCACCCTGACCATAAAACCCGCGGGGAGGCAGCCGTATGAATTTTAACCGGCAAAAGACAAAACATCCCTGTTTTGCCGAACATTCATGCGGCAAAGGTTATGGAAGAATTCATCTACCCGTCGCCCCCGAATGTAATATGCGGTGTAATTATTGCAGACGGTCTTTTGACTGTGTTAACGAAAGCCGTCCTGGTGTTACCTCAAGGGTGATAAGTCCGGCAGAAGCGCTTCTGCGCTATAAAACAATCAAACAAAAGATGCCTGATATAAGCGTTGTGGGCATCGCCGGTCCCGGAGATGCCCTGGCGAATATTGAACAAACAATTGAAACCCTGCGTCTTATTCGCGGGGAGGATACGAAAGTTTTGTTTTGTGTTTCGACAAACGGGCTTTTGCTTCCCCGTTATGCTGATGATTTAAAGAACGCCGGAGTGTCGCATATAACCGTTACGGTAAATGCCGTTGATATGGAAACCGCAAAAAGAATTTACCGGCATATTGATTATAACGGAAAGCGGTATGTCCGCGAAGAAGCGGCGGAAATACTTTTGCGTAACCAGATTGAGGGCATACAAAGGGTTACTGAACTTGGCCTTGTATGCAAGGTAAATATCGTCTTGATCAAGGGTTTAAACGACAGGCACATACCGCTCCTGGTCCAAAAGGTAAAAGACGCCGGGGCTTCACTAACCAATATCATGCAGTTAATCCCGGTTAAGCACACCCTGTTTGAAACAGTACCCATGGTAAGCCGTGAAGAACTTGACGCAATCCGCAAAAACTGTGAAGCAATACTCCCCCAGATGTATCATTGCCGCCAGTGCCGATCCGATGCCGCCGGAACACTGGACAATGATGTATCGTATTTGTTTGCGGAAAAAACACCACTTTCCACCGGAGACAATGCGCCTGTTTCCGGGGAAGGTTTTAGGGAAGACTCCGCGGCGGCTGATTCTTTTGCACCTTTGCAAAACAAAAAAACAATTTTTGCGGTGGCGTCAAAAAGCGGCGTTCTGGTTGATGAACACTTTGGACATGTTTCCGGTTTTTCTGTTTATGAGTATAAAAACGGTGAAGTCCGGTTTATGGAAAAACGCGCCATTCCCCCATACTGCCGCTCCCCCGCGGGTGGCTGTGGATCGCATACCAATAAAATTGAAACGATTATCAGTACCATAGAGGACTGTTCCGCGGTCCTTGTCATGCGCATTGGTGAAGTTCCCCGTATGGAGCTTTCTAAAAAAGGCATAAAAGTTTTTCTTGCCTGTGGCTATATAGAAAACGCCGTACGGGAAGCGGCAGGGCTGCCGGACAAGTAATTATTCCTTAACCAGGCGGTGCGCCGTATCTTGTCTCAAAAGAGCATATTTTCCGCAAAGGCTTCCATAAAACCGGAATCCGAAGCAAGTTCCATGGTTTCGCATTTTGCCGTAATCCGCCGGCATGTTTCGGCGAATCCGCCGCGCGTAAGGCTCAGGACGGCCCCGCGCAGGCTTAAATTTCCGCAGACGGCGGTTTTGCCGCGGAATTCTTCCGGAAGGATGCCGGTAGCTATGGCGTTCTCCAAATCGATAAAAAAGCCCAGGCCCCCCGCAATGTAAACGGCGTCAAGCTCCGCGGGGGTACGTCCCGCGGCGGCGCAGAGCAGCTGTATCCCCGAACGGATGGCGCTTTTCGCAAGCTGGTACTGGCGCACGTCCCGCCCGGAAAGGCTGATGTTTCCGGAAGCGGAAACCCAGAGAGGCCATCCGCCGGCAAACTCATCCACCAGGGCGCCCGTTTCGTCAATGGCGCCTGTTTTCAGCATTGCGGCCACCGCGTCGATAAGGCCGCATCCGCAGATGCCCCGGGGCGGCGCATTGTCGATGGTGGTAAAGAACAGATCCGTCCCGGCCCCGGACTTCCAGACACCCGGGGCCGCGGCGTCCGTGCCCGAAACACCCGGGGTTGCGGCGTCCGTGCCCGAAACACCCGGGACCGGGCGCGGACCGGCGGTAATTTTGTTGACAGCCCCGGAAAGGGCTCCCATGCCGCGGGAAATTTCCGCGCCCTCGAAGGCCGGGCCCGCGGCCGTGGAACAGCAGAGTACGCGGCCGCCCGACCACAGGGCCATTTCCCCGTTGGTGCCGATGTC
>JAITAW010000172.1 GCA_031283905.1 Treponema sp.
TTCCGAGAGGGGGGCGAGAGGGGGGCGAACGGGTCCCGCGGGAAGCCCCGCCATGTTCAGCGCCGCTTTTATGGGGATGGGGTTTGTTTCAATAAACGCCGCCTTGATGAAGGGCAGCAATTCGTAGTGCGCTGTCCGCGCCGCCGCAAAATCGCCGTCAAGACCGGCTTTGACAAGGGCCGCGACTTTTGCGGGCGCGAGGTTGGACACCACCGAGACAACGCCGTCGCCGCCGAGCGCAAGGGCCGGCAGGGCAAGCGCGTCGTCGCCGGAAAGAACGAAGAAATCTTTGCCTTCCGCCTTGCGCTTTCCGGCAATGGCGATAATGTCTCCCATCTGAACCATGTCGCCGGAAGACTCCTTTACGCCGATGACGCCCGGAATCAGGGACAGCCTTTCCATGAGCGGTACGCCGATATTTTTTCCGGTGCGGGACCCTATGTTGTAAATGATAACGGGAATGCCGCTCTCTCTCGCCACGGTCTCAAAATGCAGGAAAACGCCCTCGTCATTGGGCTTGTTGTAATAAGGCGTTACCACAAGAGCCGCGTCCGCGCCCAGGTCTTTCGCCCGTTTGGCGTAAGCGACCGCTGATTTCGTGGAATTGGATCCCGCGCCCACAATAAGCGGCGCTTTGCCCTTCGCCTCTTTCACTATTATTTTAATGAGCTTTTCTTCCTCGTCTTCGTCCAACGTTGGTGTTTCCCCGGTTGTTCCAAGCGGTACAAGCCCGTCAATGCCCTGAGCGAGTTGAAAATCAATCAACGTACGAAAACCCTCGTAATCAACATCGCCGTTAGGCTTCATCGGGGTAACGAGCGCGGTAAACGCCCCTCTAAAAGTTAATCCCGTCCCTCTGTTCACATATCCTCCAAAAAATCATCTATGGTGAAAACACGCCGGGGCTGAACGTCGCGTTCAACGTCCGCGTCTTCTTTGCCTGCGAGCCATTCCGCGCACCGCACCGCGCCGAGCGCGAATCCATCGCGGTTGCGAGCCGTGTGCTTTATTTCTATCGTATCAGCCGCGGAATCAAAATACACCGCATGAGCGCCCGGCTCCGCTCCGACACGCAAACTGGCAAAATGGAGTTCTTCAGGCAGCGGAGGCCGGTCAAGCGCGTCCCATACCGGCGTCTTTTTGCGTTCCATTGCGGCGATAATCTTTTCCGCAATGGTTTTCGCGGTTCCGGACGGGCTTTCTTTCTTCTCATTATGGTGAATCTCATAACCGCCCGCGTCATATTCGGGGAAGGAATCCATCAATTGGGCGGCGTACGACACGACGCGGTAAAAGACATTCACGCCCAGAGAGAAATTCGGCGCATATAAAAGACGCGAACCGTCCGCTTCTATGACGCGCCTCACTTCGTCAAGGCGGTTGTACCAGTTTGTCGTGCCGATCACCGCCGGAATGCGCCTGCGGGAAAGCTCTTGTATATTGCCAACAACACTATCCGGCTGGGTGAATTCAATCGCGGCGTCCGCCCTGCCAAGGTTGTCCGCCGCATCAAAGGATGCGGCGATTTCCGCGCCAAGCCGCGTTGTTTTCTCTTTGGCATGGAGATCGATGACCGCGACAATCTCATGCCCTCTCTTTGCGGCGATTTCCTCTATCCGCCCGCCCATTTTTCCATAGCCAATAATCGCTAGTTTCATTTCTTTTTCAGTATAAGCGGACTCGGCGTTTTACTCAAGAGCCCTGTTCTTTTAGCGGCACTTCACGCAAGGTACCCTCTCCATGCGCCGCATATGCGCGTTACGCTATCCCGCGTTTCCCTGAAGCCGGTTTGCCGAAAAACTCCTTGTGAACCCGCCTCACCGCTTCAGCCGATTGGCCGTCGTTCACAATGAAGCTGATGTTCACCTTGCTTGCGCCCTGAGAAAGCATCTGCGCCTGAATACCGGCCACGGTGCATGTGCTGAACGCCCGGCTCAATATCTCGGAAGAACGCTCCACATCGCCTATGATGGTAATAATCGCCTTGCCGGTTTTTATATGCACCTGCGCTATTTTGAGCATATCCTCCCGCAACTCGCTTAAATCGTACGCCGCGTCCACTGTTACCGATATGGAGACCTCGCTGGTGGCAACCATGTCGATGGAAACGCCGTGTTTTGCGAACGTTGAGAACACCTGCTCCAAAAAGCCCACCTGCCCGACCATGCGGGTCGACACAATGTCTACAAGGGTTACGTTTTTCCGCGAGGTGATGGCCCTAACCGGCGTGGGTTTTTCAAGCGAGGCCACTATGCGGGTACCGGGCGACCGCGCGTTGTAGGAGTTTTTCACCAGAACCGGCGTACTTGTTTTGACGCAGGGCTGCATACTGCGAGGATGCAGTACCTGCGCCCCATAGTAGGCCAATTCCGCTGCTTCTTCATAGGTAACGGCTTCCAGCGGCTTTGCCTCCGGCACAATCTTCGGATCCGCGGTGAGGATGCCGTCAACATCTTTCCACACCTGCGCCTCTTCCGCCCCGCACGCCGCCGCAATGACGGTCGCCGTGAGATCCGAGCCGCCGCGTCCCAGCGTGGTGATGGCGTTGCGCGTGGTTTTTGCGATAAAACCCGTTACCACCGGCAAGACGCCCGCCTCGACAAGCGGGTTGAGCTTGCGCGGGATCATGTCCCAGCTCTCTTTCAGTATCCACGCCGAGGAATAGTTGTCGTCCGACAGGAACCCCGCGTCCCATGAATCCATTGCCTTTGCGTTCACGTCCGTTGTTCTGAAATAAGCCGCCGCGATCCGCACTGAAAGCCGTTCTCCAAAAGACACAAGGTAGTCCCGTGTTTTTTTCGTCAACTCCTTAATCATGGACACGCCTATAAGAAGGTTTTTCAGTTCCTCAAGCAGGGGGGTGATTTCGTTTTCAGCGCGGATGTCAAGTCCAAGCGCCGCTATGGTTTTAAGGTGCAGTTCCCGTATCTCGTCTATTGAACAGGAGCCGGTGTTGATCGCGGCGTCCGCGGCCTCCAAAAGGCGATCCGTGATGTCGCCCATCGCGGACAGCACCAAAACCGGTTTGCGCGGGACATACTTTTTCACAATTTCCGCCATGCGGCGGATTCTATCGGCGTTGGCAATGGAGCTTCCGCCGAATTTCATTACTATCATAGTGGGTGCAGTGTAACAAAAAAGGAAAAAGAATGCAACGCGGGCGGAGCCTGTCACGGGCAGAGCCTGTTATCTTGCGCCGCGTCCCGCTTAAAACACAGGCGGCGCTATCATATAATGACAAAAGAGGCTATGCATGGCTGTTGACGCAGAAATACCACATACCGTTGGGGTCAAAGCAAGAGAGAAATCAGGCAAACTATGATGCGATGTCGGACACTTAGCGTCGGCGCAAAATCAAGTATCTTTTCATACCGCCCTCCTACTATGGCGTCCACCACGGCGTCTGCCGCTGAAAAGAAAAAAAGTCGCGCTTATTTCTTGACGAGAATATTCACGACATCCGCGATCTGATGCGTGGGAATAGATTGTCTATGGCGTTGGTTGCTATTTGCCGTTTATCAAATGCTCATCGAAAAAATCGAAAAAATAGTTGCGGCTGTTTCAAGCTAAGCCGCCTTGTTTACCCTTCTATCGCCTGAACGGTTCCGGCGGCAAGGCAAGGGATGGAGCTTTCCGTATCCCGCCATAAGCCCGCAAGCACGGCGCCAGGTCCGGTTTCTAGCGCCACGTCAAAACCGCCGTTCTCAATAAGCGCCCGCTCCTCAGCAACCCATTGCACCGGACTCACCAAGTGCCGCAGGGCAAGACTTTTCGCTTCCGCGCCGCTTGTTATAAGAGCGCCGGTAACATTGGAATACAGCGCGATGCGCGGATCGCTAAACGCGGCACTTTCCAAAAACGGCTTGAACTGCTCCACCGCGCCCGCCATGAGCGGCGAATGGAAAGGACCGGCTACCGCAAGCCTGATAAAGCGCCGCGCTCCGGCGGCTTTGAACAAAGGTTCCGCCTGCGTAAGCGCGGACGCGGCGCCTGATACCACAGTCTGCTTTTTCGAGTTGATGTTCGCGGTGAAAAGACCGCCGATCTTCCATTCGGCGAGCAATTCCGCGATTTTTTCAGGCGAAAGCCCGATTACCGCAGCCATGCCGGGCGAGCCGTCGAAGCGCTCCAAGTCATCTACGGCTTGCCGCATGGCTTTGCCGCGCTCCGTTACCAGACGGAAGCAATCTTCCGCGGGCACTACACCGGCCGCCGCGAGCGCCGCGTATTCGCCGAGGCTGAAACCGGCGGCCGCCGCCGGATGTACGCCCCGTTCCTCAAGAAAAGCAACGGCCGCGAGATTGACCAGCGTGATTGCCGGTTGGGAAACATCGGTGCGTTTTAGCGTTTCATCATCAGCGGTTTCGAGTAACGTTTTCATGGCTATACCCGCAATATCGGAACAGAGGGAGAACAGTTCCCGCGCCTTTTTCGATTTCTCATAAAAATCAAGCCCCATGCCCCGATACTGAGCGCCCTGACCGGGAAACAGGAACGCCGCTTTCTTACCTTGTATATCCATGATTATCTCCTTCGCCGCAAGCGCCGCCTACCATCTGATCAGACTGCCGCCGTACGTCAAACCAGCGCCAAAAGCGATGCAGAGAATGAGATCGCCTGTCCTCAGAGCGCCGCTCCGGTTGAGTTCGTCAAGCGCGATGGGGATGGAAGCCGCCGACGTATTGGCGTATTCTTCAATGTTCAGGAAGAATTTCTCTTCCGGTATATTGAGCCGTTTAGCCGCAGCCTGCACGATCCGCGCATTCGCCTGATGAGGCACAATAAGCGCCGTGTCTTCAATAGCAAGGTTTTCCGCTTTAAGCAGGTTTGTGATTGTTTCAGTGACGGCGTTCACCGCAAAATTGTACACAGCCCTGCCGTTCATTTCGATATGGGGCGGCGTTGCGACCGTATCGCCTTGCTTGAACGGATTGCGCGAGCCGCCTTGCTTCATTATCAGATGTTCCGCTCCTGACCCGTCCGCGCCCAGTATAGTCCGTAGCAGACCTCTTGGAGAATCCTTTTTTTCAAGCAGAACAGCGCCCGCTCCGTCCCCGAACAGTACGCAGGTTTCGCGGTCGTTCCAGTCCACAAAGCGCGACAACACGTCCACGCCGATGACGAGCGCGCGCCGCCTGTCCTTGTTCACCGAAAGCAAACCCGCTCCTGTTTCAAGTCCGTAAATAAAACTTGAGCAGGCGTTTACAATGTCCATAGCGCCCGCGTTTTTTGCTCCTATAGCGTTCTGAACAATACACGATGTGGCGGGGCAACAAAAATAGTCCGTTGTAGAGGAGCCTACTATAACAATATCCACAGTCAGGGCAAGCTCTTCTAGTGTTTTTTCAGCGCATGTATGGCGTTCTATAGCCCAGGAGAGCGCGTTCCGAGCCGCTTCCACAGCCAAATCGCTACATGCGGTACGTTCATCGACAATATGCCGCGCGCCTATACCGGTATGCGAGCGTATCCACTCATCGTTTGTGTCGAGCGTCTTCGCCAACTCATCGTTGGTTATCCGTTTTGGCGGAACAGCTCTGCCGGTTCCGATAATTTCAAATCCCACGGTATATTCCTTTTTCGACATAATATGCTTTTTTGTCAATTTAGAATTATGTTCGATATTTCAAACAAAGTCAATACATAGGACGGAGGAAGTTCCATGCCGGCGGGCGCTTCGCGGAGGCAATTGATTAGAGCGTCTCTAATACTCGGCTCCTTCGATCCCGATATGCCATGTATGTCAGAAAGGAGGCAAGCTCTGGGGGAAAGCCGGGGCGAAGGGCTGAATACGAACGTTCATATGACGGCGGTCGATGCCCCGCGCGCCGTTGAGATCACCCTGTCAAGGGGCGGCGTCCGACACATGCGGCGGGCTATTCCCGCCGCATGCCGTAGTAGGTACGCAGGCAGGCGATGTCAGACACCCGCCTTTTCTCTCCGCGTTCCGCATGAAACCGCGGCTCAGGACATTTTTACAAACCAGGAAGCCTGTGGTTTGAATCGGTCATCGGGACGGGTTTCCGTTCCGGCAACGTTCAAGCCGTTCTTCCTCGTCAATTTGGTCGCTTTTTTCAAACCAACCCGTTTCCATAAGGCGGCGCGTATGCTCCGCCCATGTATTTCCCGCACTACTAAAAACCCCTGCTCAATGTTACCGCGGCCGTTACCACAATGTCATCGACGGACGCGCCGCGTGAAAGGTCGCTTATGGGTTTGCGGAAACCTTGCAGGAAAGGACCAAAGGCTTCCGCGTTGCCGAGACGCTGTACGAGTTTGTACCCGATATTGCCTGACGCGAGATTCGGGAATACCAGCGTGTTCACCTTGCCTCTGATGGGGCTGCCCGGGGCTTTTTTGTCCGTAACGGAGGGAACAAGCGCGGCGTCCGCCTGAAGCTCGCCGTCAAACAGGAAGTCCGGGTTGCGGGATGTGAGGATTTCAACCGCTTTCTGCACCTTGCCCACATCGTCAAATTTTGCGTCAGCGGAACCCTTGGTGGAAAAAGAAAGCAGCGCCACAACCGGCTCAACGCCCAGGAATTCGCGGCAAGACCGGGCGGCGCTTACGGCGAT
>JAITAW010000182.1 GCA_031283905.1 Treponema sp.
CATCATCATTGCGACCGGCAGCCTGCCCATTCACGGCAGGAATACGGCGTCTCTTATTCAGCCGTGCATCTTTCCCAAAATCTGGGATACGGACATGAACCTCATTTATGAGCGGAGCATGACCGACCCGGACAAGAATAACGGCGGTATCGTAAAATACGTACCGGAGGAAGCCGTATTCCGTCCCACTCCATCCGGTATGGACGAGGACTTGGAAGCTTTTGTCGGCAAAAACCCCCTGCGCATTATAGCGCGAGGTGTTTTCGGGGTGAATCCTACTGATCCGATAATTGACAGGAACGACGCGCTTCTTATCCTCTCCTCTGATGAAAACGCGGATATTCTCCGCCAGGCGCGTGTTGTTTTTGTACTCGATCCGGCCGTCCTCAACGCTTCCTTGTAGGTCGCGTTTGGAACGGCATTTAAACATAAAAAACGGTAAATCATAAGCCGAGTTCTGTTAGTACCGGCGAACCGGTATTACACCGCCATCTATCTGGCATCACCCTTGCGAATGATCTCCAGCAGTCTACCCGCGTTTAACGGACGGGCAATCCGCATATCCGTCTATAACAAGCGTTTAGACGGATATGTACGCTGTTTGACTTTGCTCCTAATGAGGCTTGCCTTGCCGGAACCGTTGCCGGTTCCGCGGTGCGCTCTTACCGCGCCATTTCACCCTTACCGGTCGCTTCCTGCGCTGGAAGCGACCGGCGGTTTACTTTCTGTTGCGCTGTCTGTTAGGGCGCGTATTTGTACGCGCCTTGCCCGGGTGTTGCCCGGCATCATGCCCTGCGGAGCCCGGACTTTCCTCGATGCTGGAAACGTTGCTACGTCTCTGCGCCGCGGCGGTCTGATTTACCGTATATGAGCATATTTTCCTTCATTTTTAATTTATTCGTCAAAATCCATGCTTACCTTTTCTTCCTCTTCTTCTTCCTCTTCTTCATCTTCATCTTCATCCAATCCTTCGAGATCGGCGAGAGTGCTGGCCGTATCGCCGTTGAAGTAATCCTCCTCCTCAATGGACTGATCGGATTCTTCATAGAAAAGAATGCGCGAACAATACGGACAGAAAAGAATTTCCTCACCCTTATGAACCCGGTTGGCAAACTGGGCGGGCAGTATCATATAGCAGCCGGTACACACGCCGCCCTTGATGGCAACAATACCTTTTCCCATCTTGTGCCTGATGATACGGTCGAACTTGAAGATCATTTCCTCGTCAAGTCCGGAAGATATTTCTTTTTCCTGCGCCTCAAGTTCAACCAGCATGGATTTTTTCGCGGACAAATCTTCATCAATGCGCTTCCTGCGCTCCGACAACTCCGCTTCCTGCAATTCAATGAGGCCGGTGATCCGTTTGATCTCCTCATTCAGATCAGAAAGAACACGTTCCTCCCGCTGTACATCCTTGCGGTATTGTTGCTCTTTTTCCGCGGAATCCCGCCGTTCCTTATCCAAGATTTCGTATTCCCGCATGTTGAACGTCTCGGCGGACCCGATATTTCTTTCCGCTCGTTCGCGCGAACTTTCCGCCTCAAAAAGCAGGTTGCGGAATTCGCCTGCCGTAGCCCTTGTCTTTTCATATTCTTGATTTTCTTCAATAAAATTCCTTTTGTAGCGGGACAAAACCTCTTCCTGATCGGTCAAAATTTTAGGACTTTCTTCAATCTCTTGTTCCAACTCGATCTTTTTTGACAATATATCCTGCAAACTGCGCAGTTTGTCAAAAACCTCATCCATTGCCATGTTTTTCTCCTCTTAATTTAAATGATCCAAATAATCTTTGATCTTATTGCTCAAGCGCGGATTCCTGAGCCTTCTCAGCGCCTTCGCTTCAATCTGACGAATACGCTCTCGGGTGACGTTGAAGCAGAGGCCTACTTCCTCAAGCGTCAAAGAATACCCATCGCCGAAACCAAAGCGCATCTCAAGCACCTCGCGCTCGCGGCGCGGCAAGGTGTTGAGCACCTCGGCGAGGTTTTCCTGCAACAGCACAAACGCCGTACAGTTCGCGGGATTCTCCACATCCTTGTCCTCAATGAAGTCGCCCAAAAGTGAATCCTCTTCCTCGCCGATGGGCGTTTCAAGGGAAATCGGTTCGCGGGCGACATTTTTCACGCTTTTCACTTTTTGGTTCGTCCACCCGAGCTTTTCAGCGATCTCGTCATCAGACGGCTCTCTGCCCAGCACCTGCATAAGCTGCCGGGATTCGCGCACCACCTTGTTGATCTGCTCAATCATGTGAACCGGTACGCGGATCGTACGCGCCTGATCTGAAATGGAGCGGGTTATCGCCTGACGTATCCACCACGTTGCGTAGGTGGAGAACTTGAAGCCTTTCTGATATTCAAATTTTTCAACCGCCTTGATAAGCCCTATGTTGCCTTCTTGCACCAGATCGAAAAATTGCAATCCTCGGTTCGTGTACTTTTTGGCAATGGATACCACAAGCCGCAAATTTGCCTTGATGAGCTTGTCCTTGGCGTTTTTCAGCATAATACGTCCCCGGTTGATTTCCTTTGCCATAGCGTTGATGTTCTCAATAGCTTCCTCAAACTCGGCTTTCATCTGGAGCAATTTCTTTTCCGTAAGCTGAATCAGTCGTATATTCTCCTTGATATCGTCCGCTGAAAACCCGATACTCTCTTCAATGCGCTCTCGCTGTTCTCGTACCGCAAGCCCTCTGCTCAAGTTGCGCAATTCCCGTATGGAACCAACATGCAGATATTTTTCGAGCCGTTCCTGCTCTTTCTTGTAGCGTTTGATCTTTTTGGAAGCAAGAATGAATTTCTCGGAAAAACTCAAGATTTCTTCAGGATGAATTTCTGCTTTCTCAATAACCGACATGATCTTAACTCGGAGGGCGGCAATATCTTTGTCTTCAAAAAGGTTACCGCCCCGGCTTATGACGCGCCGCTTCATCTCTACATAGGCCTTTATATCAGGAAAAATGGCTTTGAGCGTTTCTTTGTAGAACTGATTAAGCCTACGGTGTTCGCTTTGGTGTTCGGTTATCTCCTTCTTGGAAAGATTCATCTCCTTAAAATCTTTCCTCGTAAAAGCTTTTTCGCCGATCTGGTAAAATTCGCTTATGATGAGACCGGATTTCTTGACCACGCTTTGGATAATATTTTTTCCATCTTCCATCTGCTTGGAAAGCTCAATTTCCTGCTCTGCGGTTAAAAGGGTTTCCCTCCCGATTTCCCGTAAATACAGCTTCACCGGATCATCAACGGAGGTCTCTTTGCCGATCGTTACCATTCGCTTCTTTTCGGGATTCTGAACTTTCTCTGTTTCTTCCCCGATCTCATCATCGGTCAAGATGTCTTCTTCAATAACAAGCTGTACGTTGTTCTTTTGAAGAAGCGCCCATACCTCTTCGATCTTATCGGTGTTAGTGATATGCTCTGGCAAATAATCAGAAAGCTCCTCGTACGAAAGAACCCTCTTTTCTTTTGCGTATTCAATCAACTTAATGATTGCGGGATCAAGCGCTACATCTTCTCTTGTTTCCGTCATTCTTTACTTTCCTTTAGTTTACGCAATTCGGCGTCAATATGCATTTTCTCAAGGAGCAGTTCATCATCACGCATCGCTGAACGGTACGTGTTTTCATCTTTGTTCTGATTGCTTTCGATGAGACGGATCTCCGTCACAATTTTAGCCGATCTGCGTTCAATCCGTTTCTGTTTAATCCTTTTTATGCCGTCAGAGATGAGTTGTTCTGGATTCGATGAAAATTCCATCGTAACGCCTCGTTCAACAATAAATTTCCGCGCGTTCTCTGAACTTATGCGCGGCAAAAGGGCGTCTAAGCCTGTTTCATCGCGAACAAAACATTCTTCTAATGCGATAAAAATATCCTTTGCGGCGGGGTCTTCGATCTCCTCTATCGAGAGCCGCGCCCGGAATTGGGAATAGAGATCATCGTTTACCGCCACCACCGCGAGTAAAAAAAGCTCCTCATTCATTCGTAGGGGGAGGTTGTGAGGACGTTGATCTTGGGAAGTTCCCGTTCCAGGATGACGCGAAACAATATTTGTCCGCCTGTTATTATAATCGTTCCTCACCGCTTCACGATCCACACGCAGAGCATCGGCAAGCTGCCCCAGCGCGGCATCTCGAACAACCTCTGAATCCAGCGTCTCCAGATATGGAAAAACAAACGCCGCCGCTCTGAATTTTCCTTCAGAAGCATTTATATTGTAGAGTCCTTTGCTACGGGCAATAAGATAATCCAAATCAAGTATAACACTTTTCACACAATTTTTCAACACTTCTTTTCCGAATTCTTTCAAAATATCGGCAGGATCCTTCATATTGATAACTTTTTTCAAGGCGCCATCGGATACATCATCGTGGCTCTGTCCGGCTTGCGCCGCAGACTGCGCCGTTTCGTCCGGCATTACAATGTAAGCGATAAGGCCGTTCCGCCTACAGGTGAGAATCGCCTTTATGGCTGCGGTCTGCCCCGCATTGTCCGAATCAAAGATAAGATTGACGCGCTCTGCGAACCGGCGGAGGAGACGCGCCTGCTCATCGGTAAACGCGGTACCGAGCGGCGCCACAGTGTTGGTCACGCCCGCTTGGTGGAGCGCTATCACGTCCATGTAGCCTTCCGCTATATAGGCTTCCTTTGTCTTTTTTATTTCGGGAAGAGCCGCATCCACGGCAAAGAGGGTCTGCCCTTTTTTATAGAGAGCGGATTCCGAAGTGTTGAGGTACTTCGGCCCGTCCCCGGAAAGAAGCCTTCCGCCGAAAGCTATCGTACGTCCCTGTCGGTCGTTTATGGGAAAGATGAGCCTATCGGCGAAAAAGCTCATTCGGAGGTGTTTCCGCGAAAAGAGAACGGAAACCGCAAGAAATTCTTCGGAATACCCCTTTTTGGAGAGGAATTTGAACAACCACTCCCTGTCAGCAGGCGCGTAACCCAGCTTGAATTTTTCCACCATTTCATATGAAATGCCCCGGGACAGCACATAGGTCAGGGCGGATTTCCCTTGAGGCATTTTGGCAAGCAGATAGTGAAAGCTACCTGCGACACGGGAGTACAAATCGAAAAGAGCTTCGATTTTAGCCGCGTTTTTATCGGTTTCAGCATTGCCGCCGTCCTCGTGCTGGAGCGCCACGCCAAAACGTTTGGCTAGGCGTTCTATCGCTTCAGGAAAGGTGAGCTTATCCATCTCCATGATGAAATTCAGCACGGTGCCGCCCTTGCCGCACCCGAAGCAATGGTACAGCTTGAGATCGGGATTCACTGAAAAGGACGGTGTTTTTTCGTTATGAAAGGGACAGAGACCCATGAAACGTCCGTTCCGGTTTTCAAGGCGCACATAATCACCCATAACTGCCACGGCGTCCATCTTGTCAATGACTTCCTGTATGGAACTTTGCGTTATAAACGGCATTTTTGCGTATCATCAGAGCGGGCCCGTTTCAGTTTCTCAGGATCACCTTGCGGCTCATACCGTACGAAACCACGTTTTTATGAAACGGACTCATCTATAATATACTTCTTTTTACGATTTTTGCAAGAGACTAGAAGCGTGTAAGCTGGCAGAGAAAACAAAGTTGCGCTGTTTCGTTCGTATGGTTCCGTGTTGGAATTCAATATTCCGGTAGGCAAACCCTAAAATGGATGCCCTTTAGGGCGCGGCATTAGTCCTCGCTTGCGAATAAATTAGTTTGACATTACAACATATTGCTATATAATCATTTTTACTTCTAATTACCGTGATGACGCGGAAATGTTCAATTTGGCAAGTTCATTTCCGCTTGCGGAACAAGCTCAAAGAACGGATCAGCGGCTTAGTCGGCGCCATTGAAGGCGCGGAATTCAGCAAATCCATAGTGTGCTGGAAACGCTTAAACCGAAAATCGCCTTCTATGAAAAAATCGCGGTCCTTAATTACAGCGGTACCGTTGATTTTGATCCTGAAAAAATTCTTTCAAGGATATAGCGCCAGGGGTACAACTATTCTTTTATATTTATTTTGTCTATTTTTGCCATAAAAACTCACGCAATTTTGAAAGAAAACTTGTAATATTAGGAAATACTTGATAACATTGTATTAAATTTTGTACATATTTTTTAGAAAGCTCAGGAAGTTTATTGTGAAAGAAGATAAGAAGTTTTTAGGTCGGCCGCGGGGTCTTGTAACACTCTTTGGGACCGAGATGTGGGAACGTTTCTCATACTATGGAATGCGTGCTATTCTTTTGTACTATATATGATCTTTGATCGCTAGTGGTGATTTGCACAATACTAGAGCTGTTGCGGCCTCAGTGATGGCAATTTATACCTCAATGGTTTACTTGTCCGGTTCACTAGGCGGATTTATTGCCGATCGAATGATTGGATACCATAAAGCGATCTTCATTGGCGGAGTCTCCATCATGTTTGGTCTCATCGTCTTGGCTTTGCCATTTGGCGCGAATGCCTTGTTCGCCTCAATTGCTTTGATTATTATCGGTACCGGATTGTTGAAACCAAACGTTTCTTCGTTAGTTGGGTCGCTGTACAGCGTGAATGCTCCCCGCCGTGACGCCGACTTCTCGGTTTTCGTCTTTGGAATTAACTTGGGCGCATTTATCTCACCTTTGTTGGTAAGATGGACGCAAAACAGCATCGGTTTCCACGCGGCCTTTGGACTTGCCGCGATTGGAATGTTCTTTGGCTTGATTCAATACTACATTGGTGGAAAGAAAGATTTGCCAACCAATGCGTTGTACCCAACCGATCCATTGCAACCGGAAGAAATTAAGCCATTGATCTTTAGGACGGTGATTACGATTATTGTCTTGTCCTTGGCGATTGCTTTGATGTTCTTGGTTGGCTGGAACCAAATTACAGACTTCATCAACTTATTAACGATCATCGCGGTTTTGGTGCCATTGGCATACTTCGTGCAAATGATTACGTCATCAAAGATTTCAAAGCAAGAACGTTCACGTGTCTTGGCTTATATCCCATTGTTCTTAGGATCCGTATTGTTTTGGGCTTTGGAAGAACAAGGCTCTGTTGTTTGGGCAACCTTTGCGGCTAATCGAACTGATACTTCATGGTTCCCGTCCGCTTGGTTTCAATCATTGAATCCATTCTTTATCATGTTATACACGCCGTTCTTTGCTTGGATGTGGACAAAGTAGACAAAGAACGTACCTTCATCGCCATTGAAGTGCGCTTGGCTTGATGTTTGCAGGGGCATCATTCTTGTTCCTTGCGATTCCCGGGTCTGTCTGGGGAACCGGCGTCCGGGTCTCACCGCTTTGGTTGTTAGGATCATGGGCTTTAATTATCATTGGCGAGATGTTGATTTCGCCGGTTGGTTTGTCTGTTACGACCAAGCTTACGCCAAAGGTTTTCACCTCGCAAATGAGTCAATGTACTTCTTGGCTACGGCCGTTGGGTCAGCCTTGAACGCTCAAATCGTTGGCCTCTACAATCCAACGACAGAAGTTCACTATTTCCTGGGCTTTGGCACCGCTGCCATTGCGCTTGGCATTTTGATGCTCTTCATGGTTAAAACCGTCAAGCGCCTCATGGATGGTATTCAATAACATAACCTACTTAAACCGGATTCAGAAACGGATCCGGTTTTCATTTTAGCGGTTTATACCGGCGGGCTATAAAGATGCTCCCTTTTTCAACAACAAAAAATAGCGCCGCCGGAAAATTCGGCGCGGCGCATAATGAACTACCCGACCCTTCAGGGCCGGGTAGTTCATCCGCATATTCAAAAAAATTACAGAGATTCAAGCCGTTTCAGCTCCACAAGGGCGGCAAGGTAATTGGGATTCAGGGCGAGCGCTTTTTCAAGGGTGCGCTTGCATTCCTCTTTACGTCCTAGAAGATAGAGGCACCGGCTTATCCTGTAGTAGATGCGGGCGGCATTTTCCGCGCTGTTAATTCCCCGCGAAACAGTAGCTTCATAATAAGCAAGCGCCTCCTCCGTATCATTATGCCGCGCCTCCATGATGCGGGCGATATTCGCCGGCACGGCGTAGTAGGGGGCGTCGGGGGGAATGAGTTTTAGCTGTTCATAGGCTCCGTCAAGATCGCCTGTGGAAATGAGA
>JAITAW010000186.1 GCA_031283905.1 Treponema sp.
TGTTCATTTTTGAACGCCGCGGGCATATGCGGCGATGCGCGCCGGGGCGCAGGCCGGAAGAAAAGCCTTGTTTTCACTTCGCAGACGGGACAGGTGGGAAACATCGTCGCGCAGTTGCAACATCACGGGATAAGCGCAGACGGTCTTGCAAGCGGCATGGACAAGCAGGCGCGGCGACGGGCAATGGACAATTTCAGGCAGGGAAAGCTGAGCGTTCTTGTATCAAGCGATTTGGCGGCGCGGGGGCTTGACGTTCCTGATATTACCTATTGCGTGGCTCTTGACGCGCCGTTTGAAGCGGATGCGTATATCCACCGCGCAGGCAGAACGGCGCGGGCGGGCAGACGCGGCTGTATGGTTACCATCGGCAATGAGGAAGAACTGGGCCGTTTTTCCCTTCTTGAGAAAAAACTGGGCGTTACGGTGTATCCAAAAATTCTGTATCAGGGCCGCATCGAAAACCCGTGCTGAAAGCGGCTTTTTCAAAGCCGCGATAATCGAGCGCATTAGAATAAGCGTTGCCGTCTTGTCTATGCTTCCCTCCCGCGGCTTCTCTATCCCGCATCCGCTTTTAAGCGCATGATGAAACCGCGCTATTTTATACCGGCATAACAGGCTTGGTTACGCCGGCTACTCCATGTCCGCATGTAATACCGCCATACATACTCATCGCTTCTTCCGCGCCCCGGATTTTGAAAACCGGCGGACGTTTGCTCCGGCACGTTACATCGCACAAGAAGAGACGCGCCGAATGACGGCCTCTCCGCTTGCATCAAATAATAAAACGCGCTATACTATCCTTATGGCAGACGCAACTATAGCTCAAGAAGGACCGTTTCAAAAGACCGCTCGCATGAGCAATGCGTCCGAATTGTCCGCAAAAGACGCCACTGAAAAAACACCCGCCCGCAACGCCGGCATCAGCGCTGATGATACAAAAGAAATAGAAGCCCAGATTGCGGAACTTGCCCTGAAGAACCGTATCATCCTACAGGACGATATGGGGAAACCTCTTAAAAAAGAAATGGCATTCCCTATTGCCGTGAATCTTGCGCTTTTTTGCGTGGCCTCCGTTGTTCTATTTTTTCTCGCGCATTATTTCAACCGGCAGGAAAGCGGCATCGGGCGAAGCTCCGCCTTTTCTTCTGTAGAAGGGGAACTCATCAACCAATTGCGGGAGGATTCGGAAAACATCATTTCCGGTAAAGAGCAGGAGATTGCGGTCGTACGAGAGGAGTTAAACGCCCTTGAACGGCAACGGCAACGGGAACTGGCGAATTTCGATGCGCAATTGGAAGCAAGAGAAGCCACGTTCCTTGAGCAGGCGCGGAGAGACCGCGAAGCCGAGCAAGCGCGTCTTGCCACCCAAGGCTTGAGTCAAGCCGAAATAAACGAAAGGCTGAGAAATTTCGAACGGGATCGCATGGAGCAGTACCAGCGGCAACTTGCCGAAGAACGGAATGTAATACTAAAAGACTTCGAGCAAAGAGAGAGCCAGTACCATGACAGCATACGGGCGTTAAATGATGAACGCCGGATCGTGCAAACCGAAATTCAGCGGCAGCGAGAAATTTCTCTTCAAATGGAAGAGGCCAATGTGTCGGTGCAACAAGAACTGGAGCAGGCGCAGGCCGACATGCGGCGCATGAGAGAGGCTCAGCAGCGTACCGCGAATGAAGAAACCCTGATTGTAGAACTGTTTAATAAAATACAGGGCGATTTTCAGTCAAGACAGTTTGAAACCGCCATAACCGACGCCAATAACTTGACGCAGGTGCTGCGAGACATGCCGGGCACGATGGCGCGGCGTACAACCGATATGGCGCTTGCGGTTTCTCTAGCGAGAAGGGCGCGGTTGGAACTGGAGCGTCAAGAGATTCAAAACGCCGGCGCCGCGTCCGCCGCCGGCGAGGTTTTGGCCGCGGAGCAGCAGGCGAATCTCCGCATAGCGGAATTGCAAGAGGCGCTCAATGAGGCGAACCGCCAAGCGGCGGAGCGTGAAGCCGCACTCCAACGTACCGCCGCCGAACGTGAACAAATGGAAAGCTTGTATGCGCGAAATCTCGCTAATGCTGTGGGTAGTATCAGGCAAGCGAAGCGTTTTGCCGATGGCAATGACGCCGCCGGCGCCATGAACGCATACCGTCAAGCCGCGGGCTATTTTGGGCTGTCGGACGCGGAAACCGCGGTTTTTATATCCGGCGTTGAAACATTGTCCAGAAATTCGCTGATTGACGCCGTTGCCAAGCAAAAGCTCGAATCCGACAAGCTGTCGAACCAAACGGAAAGCGCGATGAGAGACCGCATTGCTATGCTTGATGCGGCTCTGGCGAATCTTCGTAAAAGTGATGCTGACAAGCAGGGGCGTATAAGCCGGCTTGAGGCGGAAAACGAGCAGCTCCGCCAGCAAAACCAGCAGTTGGCCGGCGCCGTCGGCGCCACGGCGAATCAGAACGCCGCAACCGCATCTCAAATGCAGGCGCGTATAAGCCAGCTTGACGCGGCTCTGGCGAATCTTCGCAAAAGCGATGTTGACAAGCAGGCGCGTATAAGCCGGCTTGAGACGGAAAACGAGCAGCTTCGCCAGCAGAACCAGCAGTTGGCCGGCGCCGCCGGCGTCACGGCGAATCAGAACGCCGCAACCGCATCTCAAATGCAGGCGCGTATAAGCCAGCTTGAGACGGAAATCGCGCAGCTTCGCCAGCAGAACCAGCAGTTGGCCGGCGCCGCAACGAATCAAAACGCAGCCAACGCCGCTGCCGCCTCCCAGATGCAGGAGCGTATAAGTCGGCTTGAGGCGGAAAGCAATAGGCTGAAAGAGAGCGAGCGAACGTTGACGTACAATTTGTCCTCAATGACGGACAATTATAACAGTATTAAGCCAAATTCGGACGCCTACTTGTCGCTTACCAGAGCCTACAGCGTATATAAAAAAGATCCTAACCGGCTGTCGAATTTGGAACATTTTCTCAATGAGCGGGAAGTTTCGACCGCTTTCCCCGGATTTGTAGATAAGGCGCGGATCATAGCGGATGACTTGACTCTTTCCGCCCGTAAGGAAGCCCTCAATACAGTGTCTTCCATTATGGAAACGGCGTTGCGTATACAAACCCTAGCTACCAGAAAACTGTATTTGGAAGGTATGAAAGTGCGCTATATGAATGATCCCGCGATAACCGGTTGTATAGAGATGCTGATAAAGCGTTTATAGGAAAAGGAGCGCGGGCTCGGTGATTGTTCTGAACAGGATCAGCAAAAGGTACGGAGACGTTGTCGCATTGCGGGGCGTTGATCTCACGGTGCCGGATAAAACTATCTATGGCATTATAGGAAAAAGCGGCGCGGGCAAATCGACATTGTTGAGGATCATGGGGTTGCTTGAACCAACGGATACGGGTTCCGTATATTACGGAAACGAACGGGTTGACGCCTTAACCGGTAAAGACCTGCTGGAGCGCAGGCGCAATATGGGCATGATTTTCCAGAATTTCAACCTGTTCTCTTCGCGTGACGCGGAGGAGAATATAGCGTATCCCCTTGAGATTGCCGGCGTCCCCAAAAAGGAAATTACGAGCAGGGTAAGCGAGTTGCTCGAAATGGTGGATATTCGGGACAAGCGGAAAGCCCGCATACGGGAACTTTCAGGCGGGCAGAAGCAACGGGTGGCTATTGCGCGCGCTTTAGCCGCAAAGCCCGATGTGCTTTTCTGCGATGAAGCCACAAGCGCCCTCGATCCGCAGACCACCCGTTCTGTGTTAAGCCTGATACGGGATCTGCGTGAGAAGCTCAAGATTACGGTCGTGTTGATTACGCACCAAATGTCCGTGATACGGGACGTATGCGAGCAAGTCGCTGTGCTTGAAAAAGGGGAAATAGTTGAACAGGGCGCCGTTGACATAGTGTTCAACAACCCCAAGACGCGAGCGGCGAAGGAGCTTGTCGATGCCTGATGAATTGATGAATGTGTTGCGGCTTTTGCCCAAGCCCACGTATGAAACCATATATATGACCGTTGCTTCCACGTTTTTCGCGTGCTTTATGGGACTGCCTCTGGGGGCGTTTCTGTACAGCGCCTCGCCTGTGGGTTTGAGACCCCATCGCGCGGCCCACGCGGTTGTCTCGCGGATTGTCAATGCGCTTCGCTCCTTTCCATTCCTCATCTTGATGATAGCGCTCATCCCGCTCACCCGTTTCATTGTAGGTACCAGTATAGGTCCGACTGCGGTGATCGTGCCGCTCTCAATAGCCGCCGCGCCCTTTGTCGCCCGTCTTGTGGAAGCCGCCCTCTCGGAAGTGGACGCCGGTATTGTTACTGCGGCGATAGCGATGGGATCAACCGACTTCCAAATCATCAAAAAAGTCCTTATACCGGAAGCCATGCCCGCGCTTGTTTCAGGACTTGCCCTTACCGTCATCAATCTTATAGGATATTCGGCAATGGCGGGCGCAATCGGCGGCGGCGGACTCGGGGCTCTGGCAATCAACTACGGCTACTACCGCTTCCGTACCGGCATAATGGCGGCTGCGGTCATCGTTATCCTCCTCCTGGTGGAGGCGGCGCAACTTGCGGGAACGCTGGCAAGCAGGAAGTTGCTGTCAAAAATGTAATGGGCGTGGCGTTTTTTTATCCCGATGCCGGTTTAAAGAGGAGCTACTATTATGGAAAATATGGCGAGTGTGATACCGCTTATCGCTTTGTCTATACCGATTTTGGCGATTAGCCTTTCATATAGACAAAAAACTCAAAAAAATAAAATAAGAGAAATGGAATTGCGGAAAGAAATTCTGGAATTAGAAATTGAAAAACAAAAAAGCGACATAAAATTATTGGAAGAAGAAAACAAGAAATATGACAACATTATAAGCGGATAAGACGTGTTAGAGAACCTCATTTGTTCGGAAACTGAAGTTCAGATCACGAATTATTATGAAACAAGGCATTACGGATAATACAAACATCAGGAATAAACCGCCCTCTTTTAAGACGCGCCTTGAAAGACGCCTCTGAATAGGCGGCGTTGCGCCCGCCGTTCAGAGGCGCAACGCCGCCTTATACGTGGACTTCGGCAGGGAACGGCTTGCGTCCGGCTTAGTCAAATTGGTTCACCATGAGTGTGGGCTGGTGCGTTGCGTCAAGCGTGTCGCGCCAGAGACTGCCTTCCGGATCAACGTGTTTGCGGTGGGAAATAACGGCTTTCATCGGGATATGAACGAATTCGTTGTTTACAAGACCGATGACGACCTTGGTTTTGCCGGCCATTGCCGCGTGTCCGGCCGCATTACCGAGGCGCTCGCAGTACACGGAGTCAATAGGAGAAGCAGGCGCCGAACGGATGATGTAGCTTGGGTCAATGTATTTAAGATTGATTTCCACTTTGATAGCCTTGAAGTGTTTTTCAATGCGGTCGCGGAGATAGGCGCCGGCATCGCCGAACTTGAGATTGCCGCCCGCGTCTTTTTCACCGGAGGCAAGCTGATCCTGAAGGGCGCCTTCCGCAATGATGATGACGGCGTGTTTTCGATTCTTGATCCGTTCTTCAAGGTGATGGAAGAATCCGTTGTACCCTTCAAGGTTAAAAGGGACTTCAGGAATGAGGACAAAGTTGACCTCGTGGCTTGCGAGAGCCGCATGAGCCGCGATAAAGCCGGATTCCCGTCCCATGAGTTTTACCAGTCCGATGCCGTTGATCTGGGAACTCGCCTCCATGTGAGCGGACGCAAGAACGTCAACCGCTTTAGC
>JAITAW010000216.1 GCA_031283905.1 Treponema sp.
CCCCCCCCCCCCCCCCCCCCCAACCTCCCCCCCCCCGGCGTGCCCCCCCGGTGTGGCGCCCCGGGGGGGGGGGGGGGCCCGGCAGGCAACATAGACGGTTCGCGGGGCGGATGCCCCGGCAAAGGAAATATCCGGCGATCCCGCAGGCGGGTCCGCTCGCGCCCGTAATGCGCCGGTACTTCCGCGCTGCGAAACAAAAAGCACTGGCTAGAATGTAACGCGGCGCATCGCTTCGGCTATGGCTCGTTTCTTACTTGGCGCAACTTTCTTTACGGAAGTCTTCACACCCAAGGATCCGTTTGCGGTACGCGGCGCTGATACGTCAGCCATGACCTAACGCGTCGGCTTCAAATCGCTGAGATTATTCCGGACTCAGCCGTCCTGCCGCTCCAACTGCTGCAACGCCGCGGTTTTGGCGTAGCAGCCGTTATTCGTGATGAGTTCCGCCGGCGTTCCATATTCCGCGATGCGCCCTTTGTCCAGCGCCAACACCTTGTCCGCATTGCAAAGCGTTGAAACGCGATGGGAAATGATGATAACTGTGGACCGCCTCCCGCTCCGCGCGGAGTCCGTCTCCCCCCTTGTTTCCAGAAGCCGCGAAAGTATTTTTTGCTCGGTTTCAGCGTCCACTGCGGAAAAGGCGTCATCCAAAATGAGTACTTCACTGTCTTTTATGACCGCGCGAGAAATGGAAACTCGCTGTTTCTGTCCGCCGGAAAGCGTAAGCCCCCGCTCCCCGATGATGGTGTCCAAGCCGTCCGCGAAATTCGCGAGATCCTTGTCGATGGCGGATAAGGAAACGGCTTTTTCTATTTTTCCGGCGCCGCCGTCTTCCGCATCTTCAAGCCCATAGGCTATGTTCCGTCTTATGGAATCGGAAAAGAGGTAGGAATCCTGGGGCGTAACCGCGAAAAGACGGCGCAGCGCTTTTAAGTCCCAGTCCCGTACGTCAATACCCTTCACAAAGACCGTGCCTGCCGGCGGCTCTATCATGCGTACAAGTGTCTCCACGAGGGTCGTTTTCCCCGAACCCGTGCGTCCCAGTATGCCAAGCCATGTCCCTTGCTCAATAACAAGGTTGATGTTTTCGAGTACGTTCTGTCTTTTGACGCTTCCTTGAGTTTCTCCCTCATATTCTTTGTGTTCCTCATTTTCGCCATAGGCAAAGGTAAGGTTGCGAAATTCTATGAATGGGACGCCGGCGTCCGGGGCGGCGCCCTCCGGCCGTTTAGGATGCGCCGGCGATGCGATGAGGGGCCGGGTGTGCATCACCTCGTTGATACGTCCAAGGCTTACCGCGCCGCGCTGTATCAAGTTCACCATGAAGCCCGCGCCCATGAGCGGCCAGATCAGCATCTGGAAGTAACGGAACAGAGCGGTCAACTGTCCGGGCGTCATAGCGCCTTGGATGACGCGAATACCGCCCGTAGCCAGCAATATAAGAGAAGTTAATCCTGAAAAGAAGCCGATCAGCGGGAAGAAAACGCCGTAAAGTTTCACCAACGCCATATTCGCCGCGCGGTAATCGTCATTAGTGTCCGCAAACTTCCGCAGGAAATACCATTCTTTGACAAAAGATTTCACCACGCGGATGCCGGCAAAGGTTTCCTGTACCGTGCCGCTCATGGCGGAATAGGCTTCCTGAGCCTTTTGGAAACGCTTGCCGACCAGATTGCCGAACAGCAGAATCAGCGCCGTGATGAAGGGCAGGGGAATAATGGCGAACGCGGCGGAATGAGCGTCATTTATGAAAATGATCGCCAGAATTGAGACCGCCATGATGGTTCCGTCAACCAACATGACAAGCCCCATGCCGATGGAGGTACGCACCGCGTCAAGATCGTTGGTTGAACGGGAAAGTAGGTCGCCAATCTTGTGTTTTTGGAAGAAATCGTAGGAAAGCGTAAGAAAATGGCCGAAAAGCGCCGCGCGCATTTCGCTTTCAATACGCCGCGCCGAACCATGTATGAAATACCGCCATAGAAACCGTCCGCCGCTGACAATCGTCATCATACCGGCCATAGCGGCGGCGGGCTTTATAATTGCTCCGGCGGTAAAATCGCCCGCGATAATAGTATCTATGGCTTGTTGCAGGAACAGGGGGATGATGACCTGAGCCGCGTCAACAATAAGGAGGCATATAAAGCCCGCTATGTATTGGAAGCGGTAGTGGTACAGATAGGGAATGAGGGTTTTATAGCCGGACAGAACACTTTTTGAGAGCGGGTTTCGCTTGTTTTTCATTTCGTTAATACTATAGGTACGGGAGGAAGTTTGTCAAGTCTTTTTGAAGCGCCGTGAAACGCGCCCTCGGCGTTTTGCGGCTTGATTTTTAATTGCCTTGACGCTTCCAAGCCTAAGCTGCCGGCGCTTCCAAGTCTAAGTTGCCAACAACTCCAAGCCTAAGTTGCTAACAACTCCAAGCCTAAGTTGCCGGCAGTTCCAAGCCTAAGTTGCCAGCAACTCTAACCCTAAGTTTGCGGCAGTTCCAAGCCTGTTCATGGTAATGTAACGCTTCCAAGCCCCTTCACCCGGACAAGCATAATTGGGTAAGGTTTTTTATGAGGCAATGCGGCGGTAACGCTCTTTACACGGCATACTGAAAAAGGATAATTGCGCCATGAAATATCTGTATGTAAGAGAAGCAAAAGAAAAATACAGATGGAAAAAGATAATCACGCTTACTACACATGGGATGAAAAAACCAATTGGTTATTCAATAGACTTGTTTAATAACCATCTAAAGTTTTCTATCATAATTTATAATACCGCAAATCAAGGTCATCCTTAGCGAATGCCGGTTACAATAATGGCCCCGATACGGATATGACATGCTCTTGAACGTTTTTATTTTCGCGTTGATATGTTCAATCACAACCCGCCTGCGTGATAGCCTCTTAGTATATGCCTTTTCCAATCGTTTCTTTATATACCTTGAAATCATGTTCGCCGCCTTTGGCCTCAGGTACATCAAGGATTTTCAAACTGTTCCGCTCAATGATTACCTGGCTCTTCAGCGTGCGCCGCTTTTTTTTCCCGAATAATACGCTTTTTTCCCCTCTTTCGGACGATTTATGGGATTTTCCGTCACATCTACCACGATATAAGGTGCGGCCCCTCTCTCATATGGGGCATACGGACGTACGCCAGTAGCAGGTATTGAACCGCCCCGCCTCAAAGAACGCTCCGGGGCGGGGCGAACAGGGATCGCGTTTTGCTCAACTCATAAACCAGATCGAAAACCAGTGGCAACACGCGCCGATGAGAACAAATACATGCCATATGACGTGCGCTCCCCGGCGGTGTTTCTGCCCATACCAGAGCGTTCCCAGCGTATACGCGATGCCGCCGGCAAAAAGGAAGATGAGGCTGGCAAGCGGAATCGCGCTGACAAGGCGAAACGTGCTGAACACAATAGCCCAGCCCATGAGAATATAGACAAACACTTCCGCCTTTTTCAAGAATTTGCTGTTCACGGCGAAAAGTGTGATGCCGCATAACGCCAAAGTCCATTCCACACCGAAAAAGGTCCAGCCAAGCGCCCCTTTCAGCGGCAAGAGGCAAAACGGCGTATAGGTTCCGGCTATGAGAAGGTAGATCGCCGAATGATCCAATACGCGGAACACCCGCTTTGCGCGTTCGTGGGTAATGGCGTGGTAGAGCGTAGAGGCAAGAAACATGCAGATCATTGCGGCTGTAAATAAGACGTACGCTGTCGTCGCAACCGCGCCGCCGCCCGCCCCATTGAGGCGCCCGTTAGCCCTAAGAACCAGCAGAATCAGACCCGCTACGGAAAGTCCCGCGCCCAAACCATGCAAAATGGCGTTTGCGATTTCCTCACCCGGCGTTTGAAACGGCAGTGGACGGGGAATCGGGTGGGTTATATATGACGCATGCGGCGTGCTTATATTTTGCTTCATGGTAATTAAGACCGCTCTTTTCTTCATAGGTTGCATGTCTTACGCCTATAAACGTTTTACACGCCCATTTTTCGAAATGTTCAAAATAAGATTGATTAAGCGGACGAAAATGGGTATAATAGTGTTTAGTAGTTTAGCAATATATTGTTGGCGATAAGGAGTGTCTATGAGAAAAGCGGCTTTGATTTTTTTGATGGCTTTGTTTATTCCCATTATGGGCGCAACCCAAACGGTTTCACCGGATGTGGCGGATACATTTAGACGGGCGAGGATTCCCGTCCGAAAACCTGCCCCTGTCCGTAATTTTACGGTGCGTATGCTTGACGGCTCCACACAAAAACTGAGCGGGCTGAAGGGAAACGTGGTTTTTCTTAATTTTTGGGCAACATGGTGCGGACCCTGCCGGACAGAGATGCCTTCAATGGAAACCCTCTATCAACGGTTTAAGGATCGTTCGTTCGTCATGCTTGCGATAGACTTGCAGGAAGACAGCGAAGACGTGTCCTCTTTCATGCGCCAAATGGGATTAACCTTTCCGGTGGGTATAGACGACGGACCCATCGGCAGCATGTATGGAATCAGCGCAATTCCCACAACGTTTATTATTGACAAAAATGGGTATATCATCGCCACTATTGCCGGCAGCAAAAACTGGAACACCCAAGAAGTATTTTCCGCCATTGACTCGCTTTTAAACGACTGACAGTAGAATATGACCGGCGCCATTTCTTTATTTATGACATTTTGCGCGGGATTGCTTTCATTTCTATCTCCGTGCCTGCTTCCCGTAGTCCCCTTCTACTTTAGTTTTATCGGAGGAATAAGCGCCTCAAAACAAGATCAAAACGGATATAACCGTAACCTCATCGGCGGCGCGGTATGCTTTGTTTTGGGATTTGCCACGGTTTTTATTGTTATGAGCATCCTTTTGGCAAGGATGATGTTGTTCTTTAGGGGCATTGTGAACACGGCGGCGGGGCTTATTATAATTCTGATGGGGTTGCATACGCTTTTTGGTATTTTCAAATTTCTGAATTACGAAAAACGGTTCCACGCTGCGGAGCATCCGGTGAATTTCGCCGGTTGTTATCTCGTTGGAATGGCGTTCGGCGCGGGCTGGACGCCGTGTATTGGGCCTATATTGGCGAGTATCCTCTTGTTTGCGGGCGCTGATGGTGAAATTCTAAAAGCGATGCGGTATCTTGCCGTATACTCGCTTGGACTTGGGATTCCGTTTGTAGTATGCGCGGTGTTTTTTCAAAGCTTCATCGCAAAACTGGCGAAACTAAAGGGAATTCTGCCGCTGATACCGAAAATAAGCGGCGTTCTTCTCATTATATTAGGCGTTTTTATGGTTACGGGCCGTTTTCAACGGCTTAACAGCGCGGCGCAGCGATACAGCGGACGATTTTGCGACTGGGCGGTTTCTGGAGATGTAATGGTCAGGATCATTCCGGCCATCCTTTTTTTCGTGGCGGCATCCGTTCCCCTGGTTCTTTGTTTCGTGAAAAAGAAGATCGCGCTTGGCATAACAGCCGCCGTGTTCCTGCTTTTGGCCGCGTTGCAACTCGCCGGACTTCTTGACAGCGCCGGACTTTTAGCGGCATGGATACTCTATCAGCAAAGCCTGTAACAACCGGTTTCCGTGTTGAAACCGTAATACTTGCGAAGATGGAGCGTTTCGGATAAGATAACCGGTGAATGAGGTTCATTGGAAAGGGCGGGTGATATCGCCCGCCTTTAGGAGCGCCCTTCGAGCTGGCGCTTCATTATTACAACTTTTTTCAACAGAGGCTTTCTCAAAAATTGTGAAAAAGACTCAACAAGGAGAATATTATGCGAAGCGATGCCGTCAAGAAAGGGATTGCGCGCGCGCCGCAGCGTTCGCTGTTTAAGGCGCTGGGATTTATTGACGAGGAGTTGAGCCGCCCGCTCATCGGGATTGCGGTTGCGAAAAGCGAGATAGTACCGGGACATCTGCACCTTGACATCATAGCGAAGGCGGCTGCGGACGGCGTACGCATGGCGGGCGGCGTTCCCGTGCAGTTTCCCGTTATCGGCGTGTGCGACGGTATTGCGATGGGACACGAAGGTATGCGCTATTCTCTGGTTACGCGGGAGTTGATAGCGGATTCTATCGAATGTATGGCGATGGCGCACGGGTTTGATGCGCTGGTCTTTATTCCGAATTGCGACAAAATCGTACCGGGTATGCTTATGGCTGCGGCGCGGCTCAATGCGCCGGCTGTGTTTGTGTCCGGCGGGCCCATGCTCGCGGGGCGCGGGGACGATGGAACGCCGCTTACGTTGACGACTATGTTTGAGGCGGTAGGCGCGGTAGGCGCCGGCGCGATGACCGAGGCGGGCCTTGCCGAACTTGAGAATGCCGCGTGTCCGGGTTGCGGTTCCTGCGCGGGTATGTTTACCGCAAATTCGATGAACTGCGTTGTCGAGGCGCTGGGCATGGCGCTTCCGGGTAACGGCACCATACCGGCGGTTATGGCTGAACGGGTTCGTCTTGCGAAAAAGACCGGGGCGCTTATTCTCGACATACTGAAAAAAGACGTCCGCCCACGCTCAATTATGACGGAAAAGGCGTTTATGAACGCGCTTGCCCTTGATATGGCGCTGGGCTGTTCCACCAATACGGCGCTGCATCTGCCGGCCATCGCCCATGAAACGGGCTTTAAACTGGATATGGATCTTTTGAACAAGGTGAGCGCGGCCACGCCGAATCTATGCCACCTCGCGCCCGCCGGCTCCGCAGTCATCGAAGACCTCCATGCGGCGGGCGGGATACCGGCCGTGTTGGCGGAACTTGATAAAAAAAATCTGATCGATACGACGGCGGCAACGGTGTACGGTACGCTTAACGACAGCGTGAAACACGCGGTGAATCGCAACACGGCCGTTATCAGACCCATAGACAACCCTTTTTCCCCAACAGGAGGGCTTGCCGCGCTGTTCGGCAACCTCGCGCCGGA
>JAITAW010000223.1 GCA_031283905.1 Treponema sp.
GAGGAACCACAGGTGGCCAACATAGGCAGGTTCGTACCAGGATAAGTGTGGCTCCAGTTTCCGTCACAGATCTCCTCCGGTGTCACGTATTCCGTGGGCGCCGTGGGGGGCGCCCGGCGCGCCCCCGGGCGCGGGGGGGGGGGGGGGGGGGGGGAAGCCTGCTGCCTGTATAGCGACCGCCTGTCGCATATGCGTTTTGGTAGGCAGGTTAAACAGAATCCCCAAGTCGCTTATAACAGCGGTAACGTCACTGGCGTTGTCACCCGATCCAAGATAAAAATTTGCGGCTCCGCTTACAGGATATGCGAGTGCGACTGGTTCTATTTGTGCCTCTGCATTTTCTTCAAATGAAATATCCGCGTATAGCTGGTTTTTATAGGTGGTGATACTAAGGGAGACAACTGAAAAATCTTGGTTTTCGCTTCCTTCTTTACCGGATATGGTTAAATCGAATTCTTCCGCATTCGGGCTTGCAGGTTCGATTGCCAGCATACGTACTTTTTTTATCAGCATATCTTTTTCACCGGTATTTAAGAGCAGTTCCAGCCACCCGTCTTTCGAGACCATGCTGACCATTACCGGCGCGGGATTGGCGGCATCGCTGTCCGTTGCGTAACCATAGTGTGCGCGGACGATTGCTCCGTCTTCCACGAGGTTTAGACGGAATTCCAATTTGTCCGTTCTTGCGGGAAAACTTTCCGGCGATTCGCCGCCGCCGGACCCTTTTTCCATGTCCATCTCCATAGGCGGCGGCTTTGAAATCAGATACACGTCCTTTCCTATAGAGAGCCCGTATGTATACGCCACAGGCACCCATTGAGCGGGCGTTTTGTTTTGGGATTGTAGCGGCGATCCGCCTTTTTTGTCCAAAAGATCGCCCTGAAGCGCGTACCAATGAGTGAACTTATTCGATCTTTCGATGAAATATCCGCTCTCAGCCTCTTTTAGCGTTATGGAGATTGAAATTGTTCTGGCTATGCCCGCGTAGTCGTTGGTTTGAGTTTCTTCAAAAGGAGGGAACGGAAACACTTCGGCTTTGATATTTTTGAAGCCGGCAATCTCCGGCGCTTTCCATAGCATTCGGTTTGCCTCTTCAGAAACCCTCCCCGCACTGAATATCTTGCCGCCGTCAGACCACACGACATACGGATCAAGCGGTTCATCCCAGACGACAGGGATTTCAAGCAGAATGTAAGCGCCGGCTTTTGCCATGGGCATGTCTGACTGACCGGGCAGATGTACCTGTAGGTCTTTAACCACAAAACGAGCATCAGCTAAAAAATAGAACGATTTCTCCGTGAACGAGCGCGTTGCGCCGTCTTTCCCAACAACTTGCAAGATCATGGAGTATTGACCTATGTCAAGCGTTTCAGGCAGAGTAAATGCGGGCAATTCCATAGTCCGCGCCGCCGGAACAAAAACCGGTATGTTCTCCGTCCAATATACGCCGGAAATTTCCGTTGCTTTTGCCGGAATGTCTTCTCTGTACGGAGCGTCTTTTGAGTGGGTAAACGTATACTCAAGTTTTTCCTCCCGTACTGCGCCGCTCGAGGTACTCGTGGCTACGGGACGCAGAAAAACTCGAAAGCCCTGTATATCAGAATATTCTTTCGGGAGCGCATGAACAAAATAGGGATACAGCGTATCGCCGCTATTGATAATGGGGTTGCTGTCTATGGACTGTTGCTTCTCAGCAAGAAATACGTTCATCTCGTAGGAGTTCAGAGGGAAAAGAACAACGGAATCCAATGAAGCGTTATTACATGCGTTGAGAAAAAAAAGCGGAAAAATTGAGAGAACGCCAAGAATACCGCTTGATTTTATTTTCATACTCTCTTAAATATAGCGCCAAATGAGATAGATTTCCATTTATATATCTAAATTTGACGCCAAAAGCGCATTCTCTTCAATAAATTCCCGGCGCGGACCCACATTTTCACCCATCAGCATGGAAAATATCCTGTCCGCCTCAATAGCGTCCTCCATGTGAATCTGTACCATGTTCCGTTTATCGGGATCCATGGTTGTTTCCCACAGTTGATCAGGGTTCATTTCACCCAAGCCCTTGTACCGTTGCAAGGCGACCTTGCCGGGATCCCGCCCCGATTCGGCGAGTATGCGGTCCTTTTCCGCGTCATCATAGGCGTAGAAGTTTTTCTTCTCGTAGCTCACTTTGTAGAGGGGCGGCATGGCGAGGTACACATGACCGGACTCCAGAAGTGGCGTCATGTAGCGGAAAAAGAAGGTGAGGAGGAGGGTGCGGATGTGCGATCCGTCAACATCGGCGTCCGCCATGATCACGATCTTGTGGTAGCGTATCTTTTCAACCTTGAATTCCTCGCCCGCGCCGGCTCCGATGCTGGCGATAATCGGCTGTAATTTCTCATTGGTGATGACTTTTTCGATGCGGGTTTTCTCTACGTTGAGCATCTTACCCCAGAGCGAAAGAATTGCTTGGTACTGGCGGTTACGCCCCATTTTTGCGGAACCGCCCGCCGAATCTCCCTCCACAATGAACAGTTCGCAGAGCGACGGGTCTTTTTCAGAACAGTCCGCAAGTTTTCCGGGCAGTCCGGCACTGTCCATGGCGTTTTTCCGCCGCGTGGCTTCCCGCGCCTGCCGCGCCGCAATGCGGGCTTTCGCCGCCAGCACGGATTTTTCAAGGATGCCGACAATGACGTCCGGATGCTTATCAAAGAAAATTTCAAGCTGTTCATACACCAGCGCGTCAATAATGCCCCGTACCTCGGAATTGCCGAGCTTGCCCTTGGTCTGACCCTCGAATTGGGGATTCGGCACCCTGACGGACAGAACCGCAGTCAACCCTTCACGTACGTCTTCGCCGGAAAAACCTTCCTCGAATTTTTTAACCAGCTTTGATTTCTTTAGAAATTCGTTCAGGATGCGGGTAAGCGCCGACTTAAAACCCACCAAATGCGTACCGCCTTCGCGGGTGTTAATGTCATTCACAAACGAGTACATGATCTCGTTGAACCCGTCATTGTGTTGAATGGCAATTTCCGCTTCAATATCTTCGCGTACGCCGCTTATAAAAATCGGTTCCTTGTAGAGAACGGTTTTGCCTTCGTTTAGGTACCGGACGAAACTTTTTACTCCGCCGTCAAACTTAAACTCATGAACCTTGGGCGGCGAAAGCCTCTCGTCCCGAATGATTATTTTGAGACCTCTGTTGAGGAAGGAGAGTTCCCGCAACCGGTTGGAGAGCGCGTCAAAATTATACGCCGTTGTTTCCTTGAAAATGGAAGCGTCCGCTTTCCACCGGATGACCGTGCCGTTTCTGGCACCGCTCTCCGCGCCATCTCCCGGCATCCACGGACAGAAAGAGGCGTTGCATTCGTGAGTAGGCGTTTCCGGTATGCCGGTTGCATACCGCTGGGTGTAGATTTTGCCGTCTTTATAGACAAAGGCTTCACACCATGTTGACAGCGCGTTCACCGCAGATACGCCCACGCCGTGCAGTCCGCCCGAAACCTTGTAGGATTTCTTGTCGAATTTACCGCCCGCATGGAGACGAGTCATAACGAGCTCAAGGGCGCTTACGTTTTCGCCCATATGCATGTCAATAGGAATTCCTCGTCCGTTATCCTCCACCCTGACGACATCATCGCCTTCCAGCACTACGAGAATACTATCGCAATGCCCCTGCATCGCTTCGTCAATGGAATTGTCCACCACTTCAAACACAAGATGATGAAGCCCGTCTATTCCCGTTGTCCCAATGTACATACCGGGTCTTTGCCTGACCGCCTCAAGCCCTTTCAAAACCTGTATACTTTCCGCTGAATATTCTGACATGATATAAACAGTATAACAAATTATGAGGAAAACGTGAAGAGGTCGCGGCGGAACGCCACACGAGAAACGGCAGATCTGAATCGCGGGAAAGAGAAAACGAGCCAATACTGCGCCATTGCATACTCTGCCAACAAGAACATAAGGCAACTTTCAGAAAAGGCGTTTTTTTGATATGCTATCCGGTATGGCAACGACACCTTCTTCCAACTGTTTCTCCCACATAAAGGCCTTGGCGCTTGATTTGGACGGAACATTGCTCCGTCCCGACAACACCATGGGCGAATTGACTGTCAACACGCTCAAAGCGTGCCGCGACCGGGGGCTTCATCTCATTGTTTGCACGGGCAGATCCCCGGAAGCGTCCGAGAAATACCGCGCCGCCATAGGCGCGGCGGGTCCAATGGTGTTTTTTAACGGGGCTGAAGTTACCGATGTTGACGCTCAGGGCGGCAGAAGCAACACCGTCTATACGTCCCTTTTGCGTTTTGACGTTATTGATTTTTGCGTTGATATTGCGCGGAAAACCGGCGTCTATTTTCAGGTCTATTTTCCTGAAAACGATGAAAAGGAAGGGCGTATAGGAAAAAGACTCATGGCGGATAGAGGCGGCGCCGAATGGGACATGTACGCCAAGCACACCGGCTCGCCGCCGGTTATCGCGGATATACAGCAAACGCTTGCCGCAGCCGCCTCCCGCGTGGCTGTGCAACCGGAAAAATCCGGTTGCGTCAAGGGCATGTTTCTTGCCGATCCCGCAAAACTCAACGAGATTCGCCCGTTCCTTTCCAAGCAATTCGGCGATACGGTGTATATTACAAAGACGCTCGACACCTTTCTGGAGATCATGGCGACCGGAGTTTCCAAAGGAGCGGGTCTTACGCTGGCGCTGGATCGACTCTCGCTCACGAGCGAAAACGTGCTTGCCTTCGGCGATGAGGAAAGCGATCTTTCCATGTTCAACGCCGCGGGCTTTTCAGCCGCGCCCGCAAACGCCAAAGACAGGGTGAAAGCGGCCGCGCGTATGGTTATCAACGCGAATACGGAAGAAGGCGTAGCGCGGTTTCTGGCACAGGCTCTCTTGAAGCCGTAGGATTCCGCCCGTACATCAGGCGGCGTACGCGGGCGGCTACATCGGCGTGGTTTATCTCGACCGTTCTACCCCATTACGCTCGCAGTGTTCTTTTATTACGCATTTTGAGCAAAACGGACTCACGGGGCGGCAGAGTCTCTGCCCGTATTGCACCAAAAGATCGTTGATGCGTTTCCAGTAAGGACGCGGAAGAATGTCCCGCAACCGCATTTCAGTCTGTTCGGGGTGTTGCGTCATAACCCAGCCCGCGCGGTTACTTATCCGGTGTACGTGAATATCAACGCAGATGCCGTCCATGTCAAAGGCTTCGGTAACAACCAGGTTGGCGGTCTTTCGCCCAACGCCCGGCATGGCAAGAAGCGCGTCCATATCCGCCGGCACCGTCCCCCCGTACCGGCTCTCAATAATCGCGGCGATTTTAAGGAGATTCGCCGCCTTGGTGCGGTAGAAGCCCGCAGGATACGCAAGACGCTCGACCTCTTCCACGCTTAACGCAAGCAAAGCCGCCGGCGTTGGGGCTTTTTCAAGCAGGGCTTTCGAAGTCTTGAACGTTACGTCATCCTTGGTTCGCAGGCTCAGGATCGTGGATGCAAGCACGGCCCACGGGTCCCGTTTGTAGGATGCCGCGACCGTGGTTACGGCAGGAAGCGCTTCGTGAAGTTCCCTCCGCCATGTTTCAAGGGAAACGAAAATGTCGTCCCATGTTGGTTTATTCATATTCTCTCCAAAAGACAGACCGCAAGAACTTCCACCGCGTTTCCCTGTCCTATTGCGTCCATCCCTTCATTGGTCTTGCCCTTCACCATAATCGCGCCGGCGTCCGCCTCCAGCGCACCGGCAAGGGCGGCGCGGATTTTCTCACGGTACGGGAGAATTTTCGGCGTTTCACACGTTACCACGCAGTCCACGTTGACAACGCGCCACCCGCCGCTCTTTACGCGATCAAACGCCGTCTTGAGCAAAAGCATCGAGTCCGCGCCTCTATACGTCGGATCCGCATCAGGAAAAAGCTCTCCAATATCGCCTATACCGGCCGCGCCGAGCACGGCGTCGATCAGGGCATGGGCAAGCGCGTCCGAGTCCGAGTGTCCAAGTTCACCCTTTTCGCAGGGAATTTCAACGCCGGCAAGCAGAAAACGCCGCCCCGGCGCAAGTCTGTGCAGATCTCGTCCCAAACCAATACGTACCATTATTATTGAGCAACCCCGCCGATGATGGCGATGCGTCCGTCCGTCTCCGGAGTGATGACGCCGTCTTGCGCGACTTGCGCTTTGATATATTCAACAACGACATAGGAAAGCAAAAGGCTGGTGTTAAACGGCTCCCGCGCCTGAGTAAGCACCGTGTAGCCGTCCCCGCCGCCCAAAAGGTAGTCGTTGGTAACAAAACGATACTCCGCATCCTCGTCAAACGGCTGTCCGTTTATGGTCAAATCTTTGAGTACGCCAGAAGCGCCGCCGGTATAGTCTACGGTATAGCGTACCTCTTTTGAAAACTGAGGGAAACCTCCGGCGCCCTGGGGAATAGTCGCGATAAACTCAAACAGTTTTATCACTTCAGAACCTTTCAGCGAAACCACATACAGGTAGTTCTCAAACGGCAGGATCGTCAGAATTCGCTCTTGCGTGATGGGTCCCTTTGGCAGTTCCGCCCTGATGTTGCCGCCATTGTGGAAGGCAAAGTCTATATGCTGGTTATACACGGTTCTGAAATACCACACATTGGAGTCACAGATCATGTCACCCAGAGCCGTCTCAACTTTGCGGGTAAGCCTGTCGCCGAAAACAAAGTCATCGGCCGCGACGCCTACCACTTCTTTGAGGCTTTCATTCGCTTTCTTGATGTACGGCTCAAGGAGCGCCGTAACTTCGGGGTCTGGTCCAATAGCGATGGGATGCCAGTCAAAGCCTGACAGTTTTCCGTTGGAAATGGTGATTTCCGCCTGTCCCACGTATTTTCCCCATTCATTTGCGGTAACAATGTAAGTGTCTCCCACCTTTTTAAGCTCGGCGAAAAATGAATGGGAATGACCGTCAACAATCGCCGCGTCAATCTCGTTGATGAATACAAGACTTTTGTCAGGGTTTGCTATGGCTAAAGTACGGAGCGTCGTAATGCCGAACAGTCCCACCGTAAAACCATCGTACCGCTTGACAAGGTAAGGAACGCCCAAATAATCGCCGTTTGCGGTCTTGATATTGGCGGAAAGCAGCGGGTAGTCCGCCAACTCCATCTGCCGTTGCAACTTTGCCGGACTGCCGTCAAACTCATGATTCCCAAAAACACCCGCGTCATAGCCCATACGGTTGAACGCCAGAATATCCGGCTCCGCGTTGAACATATTGGAAAGCGCGCTTCCGGTGTTGATATCCCCCGCGTCCACAAGCAGCACCTGCTTGTTCGCCGTTTTTACCGCCTTGATATACGCCGCCTGTTCCGCAAGACCGCCTCTGCCGTCATTGGGGAGAACCGCGCCGTGGTGATCATTGGTGTGCAGCAGCACCAATTCATACCTTGCAGCCGAACCCGCGTCTGACGCCGCTTTCGCGGAAATCTGCACGCTCTGAAAAACAAACAGAATGACGCATACAAAAAGTAAATGCCGTTTAATCATTTTCTACGCCTTTGAAGCTTATCAAAAACTTCGGTTTTGGGTAAGCCTTCTTTTACTAAAGAATATCGCAATGCCGTGATAAGGTCAACAAGGCAGATTGCGCGGGTTGTCTTGACAGGGGCGTATAGAACGTAATTGTTCTTGAATTTTATCAGGCACGAGAGGGAAGCGCAAACCATGGACTGCGGACTTCAAGGGAAAACGGCCGTTCATTGGAATATGCGTTCAGCATAAAGAGCGTTCCCGATCGCGAATATACCGGGCAAAAGCGTTCATTTTTTATTTTTTCGGAAAGACTATTGCGCGAATTTACATATTGACTTATACTATCCCCATGTTCAGGCCAACAACAGCCCAAAACACAGAAATCTCCACCGATCACGTTATATTTTATTAAGAAGACGGCGTGTCAACTATCTAACGCTCTAAATTCAGCTTTTTTCATCAAATTTTCACATAATTCTTGCCAGGCGGGACAGGAAACTATCCCGTCTTCAGGCAAAAACGCCTCGTTCTTTTATCAAAATATGGCAATGTCTTTAGACTTCAACCCAAAATCTTTAGGTTTCAATCCGTTCAGGGGCGGGAACGACCCTGAAACGATATATAAGGATACATAAATTATGAGTGAGAGAACAGACTGGGCCCCGGCAAGCAGGGAAGCGCAATTGGCGATGGCAAAGAAATGGCGCGTTGTCGCCGGGGCCAATGCCCAAGCGTGGGTCACCCGGAAGCCGCGTTGACAAATCTGGACAACCGCGTTCAGACGGCGGACGTTTCCGTCCCCGGCGCTTAGGGTATCCGGCTCATGGGGCGCAGGCGAGATCCTCGGCGATTGAAAGGATGAAAGATGAAGTCCACTTACGCTTTTAAAAACGCGCCCATACCTTTAAAATACTTCACTGCTCGCCGCATGACAGACACGCAGACTTCAGCTTTTTTCCAATTTCTCAAGGCGCAAGGTTATGGTGGTTTGATCGCATACTTCCGAAGTTCCAAAGTACTGAATCGCGCCCGGATACTGGTAGCAAGTTTTGACCGCCCATGTTCCACGCGACTCGGCAAAGGTTTTAAACGGTTTGCCGTCAAGTTCGACCAGGGCTTTCTTGATGACCGGCTTTTTGACGCCGTGCCGTTGCTCCATATTCATCATCATGGCAAGGGAAACGCCGCCCACGATCCACTCATGCGCCGGAGCCGTGAGATTTTTGACGCTGGAAATGTAACCCGTTAGTCCGGATGCGATAAGCACGAACGCCGCATAGCCTAGGCTGTAGCAGTAATCCGCATCGAAGTTGCTGGGCGCGGCGCACCTGCCCTCGTAGCCGAAGAAATGCCCGTAAGCGCCGAA
>JAITAW010000257.1 GCA_031283905.1 Treponema sp.
GGCTTCACGCCGTACCTTTGTAAACAAACGGGGAAGCGCGGCGTTTCCTGCCGAAACCAGCCGTTTGACAGGGACTTCGCCATGATTCGCCGGAGACATTTGGATGTACCCAATCGCCGGAGGTTGGTAGAACCGCATTATCGTCTTGCGTTCCTCAGTTGGTTTCCGAATGGCCGACGCGGCGCATGGCTACGGCTATGGCGGAAAGGCGGCTTCTATGATTGCCGCCCGCTGTCGCGTAATGACTTGTAGCGAAGGCCGGCGTCCGCAGGATTCCGTTTCGAGCAATTGCGCGCTTCCGCGTTACGAATCAATTTCGAGATCGAGTATCCAGAGGCACTGTTGTGGGGCTTTTTAAAGTATGTTCCTGATACGGTTTATGCGGCGGCAGGCGCATTTTTCCCTGCGTACGCGCCCAGGCTTCCGTGCCGGCGGCATGTCGCGGCACCAGATACGAGGCGGATATTGAAGACGTCATGACAACCGGTATATCCTCTCAAGAAAAGATGCTTTACAAGCCGATGGATAAAAATTTGGATTTTTTAGGCCGGTACTGTCTCCCGCCCTAGACCGGTCTGTACCCGTAATCAGAAAAAGTAGTCTGACGCCCTCTTTTCCCGCTTAAGATAAAAATGGTATCCGAAGCCCTTTGCTTCCCCCTAGATAAAAAATCCTACTTGACTACTTGTATAATAAACAGGTACACTACTTACAATGGATGCGCAAGGGAGGCGTTCTAAACTTTCTTGAAAAATTTGAAAAATTTGGAAACAATCATTGTTCTGGATAATCAGGATATTGTATCACGGGTATGCGGCGCGAATGATGATAATTTGAAAACGCTTGAGGCGGAATTGGGCGGCAGGGTGTTTGCGCGCGGCAATGAGGTGCGCATTGAACACGATGATGAGGAAGCCTCGGCGCGATTCAAAGCGGTGATAAACGGACTTGTCGATGCGGCGCGTTCCGGGGAAAGCCCTTCAAGTGAATATGTCAAGGCGCTCACCGGCGCCGTGGAGCCCGTTGCGCTGGAATGCGCGGCGGTGGCGCACGATCCCATACGGGACGCGGTTATCCATATTCCAAACGGGTTTAGCCGCGTGTACCCGAGGAACGGGAATCAGGCGCGGTACATACAGGGTATGAGGGCGTGCGACGTCAGTTTCTGCATAGGTCCCGCCGGAACCGGCAAGACCTATCTCGCGGTCGCCGAGGCGCTTCGCCTTGTATTGTCGAAAAAAACACGAAAACTGGCATTGACCCGTCCGGTTGTGGAAGCCGGGGAAAACCTTGGATTTTTGCCCGGGGATCTCATGCAGAAAATAAACCCCTATTTGCGCCCTTTGTACGATGCGATGGAATCTCTCGTGCCGTTTGAAGTCGTTCGCCGGCTTGAGGAAACCAGAGCCATAGAAATAGCGCCGCTCGCATACATGCGGGGAAGAAGCCTCAACGACAGCGTTATCATCCTTGACGAAGCGCAGAACACGACCAAAGAACAGATGAAGATGTTTTTAACGCGGCTGGGACAGGGATCGCGCTCCATCATCACCGGAGATATAACCCAGATCGACCTTCCAAAACGGGTCGATTCAGGGTTGCTCCACGCGGTTTCCCTGCTCAAAGATGTTGAAGGGATACATTTTTCCTATCTCCATACGGCGGATGTTGTCCGCAATCCTCTTATTAAGAAGATAATACAAGCTTATGACAATGAAAACCAAATTTAACCTGTGGGAAGCGTGTGTCCGCGTGTACGCCAACGTCATCCTCAAAAATATCAAGGACGCGAAGATCAGTCCCGGGCCGGTGGTTGTTACGGCAGCCGCGTTTTTGATCTCGTCCTTTGTGATGATAAATTCTGAAAAGGATGTCAGCGGCGCGCTGGGGCGGATGCTCCTCCTCCTTATGCTTTACATCCTCTTCATCTTTATCGGCGGCATTAAGCTCGTAGGACGGAATTTGCACAACAGCGAAATCTATTTGCTTGCCGCGCTCACAAGTCTGTACATCATCGCGGCCGCGCTGGCGAAGAACCTTCTTGTCAACAACGACTTTTTCCCTGTTTCGATCCTGCTTCCCACCGCCTTGGTAATCATGTTGCCGTCCATTCTGATAGGCCCATACCTTGCTCTTGCGTGGGCTTTTGCACTGCCTTTGGCCGGCTTTCTGCTCGGTTGCTTTGATATGCCGGCGTACATTATAGCCCTTGCGTCGGGTATTGTGGCTTCCCGCGCCTTGCACAACGCCGAACGCCGTATAGATCTGGTGAAAGCCGGCGTCCACATCGCCGCGGCGAACTGCGTTGCGGTCATCGCGGTGATGCTCATGCGGCACTTGCCGGTAAAAGAGTACCCTTTTCTGCTGTTCTGTGCCGCGTTTAATGGCATAGCGTCCGGTATGCTCGTTTTGGGAATTCTGCCGCTTCTGGAGAACGGACTTAATGCGGCGACGACATTCAGGCTCATCGAATTATCCGATCTGAACGCGCCCCTCATACGGCGGCTTTTTACCATAGCTCCCGGCACCTACAGCCATTCGTTCATGGTGGCGCAGCTTGCCGAAGCCGCCTGTCAGGAAATCGGGGCGAATTCCCTGCTGGCGCGGGTCGGCGCGTATTACCATGACATCGGCAAGATGGAGCAGCCTGAGTATTTTGTGGAGAATCAGGCGGGGTACAACAAGCACGATGCGATTCCGCCGCGGCTGTCTGCGACCATTCTTCGCAGCCATGTGAAACTCGGCGTTGAAAAAGCCCGCGGCATGAAGCTGCCCAAGCAGGTCGTAGCCATTATTGCGGAGCATCACGGAAATTCGGTTATACAGTTCTTTTATCACAAAGCGCTTGAACAGGAGAAAGAAGTGAGCGTTGAAGACTTTTCCTATCCGGGCAATCCTCCTCGTTCGCGAGAATCCGCAGTGGTCATGCTTGCCGACACATCCGAGGCTGCGGTACGGACGCTTGAGAAAAAGAGCGCGACAAAAATTGAGGAATTCATCCAAACGCTCATCACCAGCAAACTCGAACATGGACAACTCGCCGAATCAGACCTCACGTTCCGGGATTTGGAAACCATTAAAAAGGCGTTTGTCCGCGTACTGGCAAGTTACTATCATTCGCGCATAGAATATCCGAAGGAGAATAAAGAGAGAAAGGAGTCCGTGTCTACAACGGCTGAACGCGGCTAGCGCAGTGTATACGCACGCTGCCGCACGATGAACTTTGTCAACAATACACGGCGTCTCCCCGTCTTGTCCGTTAGTATATTAGTATAAAAGTATAATATTTTCTAAAATAAGGCTTGATGAAAAAACAAAGAAGCGCTATACTTTACGCATGGATTTTTGCACATGGATTATAGTAGAAATATGGAGAGCCTCTCAACCAGAGAAAAGCGGCCCGTAGGATTTCAGTAATTTCCTACCAGTAATCTTCTATAATAAGGCATATGTAAGCTTTAACACAGGGGCGGAGGTAAACATAAGCGACAGGAGCATTGGTACTCGTTTTTCATAAAAAAATTCAAGGAGAAAAGAGAGGAATTTGTGTGCAATTCCTTTTAACAAGGGCGTCCTAATGACAAATTTTTTGCTTCATAGACAAAGGAGAAGATTATGAAGTTACGTTTGAGATTGACTTTAATTATGGCTGTTATGTCGATTGGTATGACAGGTGTTATATCTATCGTTCTGATTTCCCGTGCAAGTTCAATTCAGAGGGCGGCGGCGCTGGAGAATTTGCAAAATATAGCCGGAGTTACCGCAAAAGACATACAAAAAAGCTTTGAAAACTATATGGATATTATCCGTACGTTATCCCAGATAATGAACAGTTTTCAAGACATTAATATTGACGAAAGACGCAGCAATTTCAATAGCACCCTGTACGGCGTATTTGAGTCAAACCCCGATTTTGTGAGCGTTTATACCGTTTGGAACCCTAACGCCATAGATGGATTGGATGGAGATTATGCCGATACTCCCGGTACCGATGAGAGCGGGCAGTATATAACTATGTATACGAGAGAGACAGGCGCCATAGCCATGAAGCCATACCCTAATTATAAAGAAGCGCTTGCCACGCTCACCCAGAATGAAAGTATATCTAATCCGGTTAAGACGGTTATACAAGGGGAAGACACTTTTACTATTGATGTACGAGTTCCAATAGCGAGAGATGGAACAATATACGGACTTGTGGGGTTGAGCGTTGTTATTACACCGTTGCAGGTTACCGTTAGGGAACTGAAGCCGTACAATACAGGCAGCGCGGCGGTTTATTCCAATGACGGAACCATCGCGGCCCACTTTGAGCCTCAGTTGCGCGGCTCTAAATTTCAGACCGCTTCTTTGCATTCTCTTGGGCAAGATGGTGTTAATAAGGTTCTTGAGTCAATAAGGACGGTTACGCCCTCCGTAATGGATAAAGGGAACCTGCTGTTTGCTATGTATCCTTTTTGCGCGGGCAGGACAACGACGGCGTGGGTGGTGATTATTTCCGTGCCGCGTGAAACGGTTCTAGCGGAAGTGAACGCATTGCTTGTATTTACCATTATTTTTGTGAGCATCGCCGCTATCCTTACCGTGATTGGTGTATTCCTTATATCCGGAAGCATAGTAAAACCCATCCTCGGCATTGCCGCTATGCTTAAAGATATATCCGAAGGGGAAGGGGATCTTACAAAGCGTCTTGACATAAAAGCTAAAGATGAAATCGGCGATATGGCGCATTATTTTAATCTTACTATAGATAAAATCAAGGGGCTTGTTGTTATTATAAAACAGCAATCTACGGCTCTTTTGAGCATAGGAAATGAACTTGCATCTAATATGACGGAGACGGCAGCCGCGGTAAATCAAATCGCCTCCAATATTCAAAGCGTCAAAGGGCAAACGGTCAATCAGTCGGCGAGCGTTACGGAAACTAACGCGACTATGGGACAGATAACTGATAATATTGCGCAATTAAGCCAACATATTGAAAAACAATCGGAAAATATCGCGCGTTCTTCATCCGCAATCGAGGAGATGCTCGCTAATATAACCTCGGTAACGCAAACGCTTATACGAAACGGGGATAATGTTAAGAACCTTGCGGATGCCTCTGAAATCGGGCGCAATGGATTGCAGGAAGTCGCGTCTGATATTCAGGGAATAGCGCGAGAGTCCGAAGGCTTGTTGGAAATTACTGCGGTTATGGAGAATATCGCAAGTCAGACCAACCTTCTGTCCATGAATGCGGCTATTGAAGCCGCACATGCCGGAGAATCGGGCAAGGGATTCGCCGTTGTCGCCGATGAAATCAGAAAATTAGCCGAGTCTTCCGGAGAGCAATCCAAAATTATTGCAGGGATTCTCAAAAAGATTAAAGAATCTATTGATAAAATAATGAAGTCAACAGATTCTGTTTTGAACAGATTTGAGGCTATTGACAAGGGGGTTAAAACGGTTTCGGAGCAGGAAGAAAACATCCGCCGTTCTATGGAAGAACAAAATTCCGGAAGTCAGCAAATACTTGAATCAATAGGGCAGCTTAACGATCTCACCGAATTGGTTAAGAGTGGTTCAGAAGAAATGCGGACAGGGAGCCGTGAAGTAATTTCAGAGAGCAAGAACCTCGCCGGGCTTACGCAGGAGATTACCAATGGAATGAATGAAATGGCTTCCGGCGCAGAGCAAATTAACGTAGCTGTAACCCGCGTAAGCGAAATAAGCGTTGAAAACAAGAACCATATAAACACGTTGGTCAGTGAGATTTCAAAATTTAGAGTGGAGTGATCTGGAATATATTTATATCCGTGTGATATATTTATATATATATATCTTTAAAGATATATAAAACTTTTTTTGAAGGGGTCTTTTATGAAAAAGACATTTTTAGGGGCAATAGTATTGTTGTTTGTAGTATCCGCATTTGCGGTAGCGCAACAGAAACCGCCTACAGGCGGGACGGTCTCGGCTACAGACGCGGCCAACAAAGTATCGTCCGGTTGGGTATTGGTAAAAGGCGCGGCCAGCGTTTTCATTATCAACGACGGTGCGGCTGAAGCTACGGTTACATACAGTGTGGAGGGTGTAAACGAGGCGCCTGCTAAAGTGGCGGCCGGTAAAACAGCGACCATCGCTTACAAAGGCAAGGGATATAAGGATGGTAAAGGCGTTATCAAAATTGTGAAAGTTGAAGGCGCCGCTGCGCCCGCCGCTGCGCCCGCCGCTGCGCCCGCCGCTGCGCCCGCCGCTGCGCCCGCCGCTGCGCCCGCCGCTGCGCCCGCGAAGAAAAAATAGCCGGCTTCCAGAGGCTTTGTGGAAATGGTCGACAATTCCTCAATGTACTGCCCACATTGATTGGATGAGAGGAGCGGATTGTTGCGTCAATGAGATGAAAGATTCTTCGGTTGTTTTCCGGAAGGTTGATCGTCTCATTGATAAATCCCGCATAGATCATTTCTAACACCCCGCATAAGGAAAGTATGGGCAATTCGATCCGAATAACGGCTTAAAGCCGTTATTCGGATCGAAAATCGTAGTTTAGTTCTTATAGTTGTTTGCGTTTTGTTTTCTTCAAAAATTGTGGTCTCCAAATAAAAAATTGATATTCTTTTCAATTGCTCTCTTTTGGGATGTGAGATGTGCGTGGGAACGGCCATGAACCGGTGGAGTTGACGTACACCGGGTTTCACGATATACTATAACGCAATCTCTCATGTACACGGTCTTAGTTAAAGATGAAGATACTTTGTATATCGGATCATTTGGATCCGCTTGTTTACACAGCCAGCATAAAAGAGCGGTTTAAAGATGTTGACATTATCTTGAGCGCAGGTGACTTGCCGCAGGATTATCTTGATTTTGTCATTACATCCCTCAACAAGCCATTGCTTTCCGTCTACGGCAATCATGATTTGGAAAATTTTTCGAGTCGGTGTGTACGCGATAGTTCTATGTTGTGGGAACGGGAAGAAAAAAAGTTGGGTTCGGGAGCGATTCATATCGGATCAAGAGTAAAAATTGAGCGTAAGCTCATTTTTGTCGGACTCGGCGGGTCCCGGCGGTACAACACGGGGGAGAATCAATACACCGACTGGCAGATGTTGATGGAGATTTTCCGCCTTGTTCCGCGCCTCTTGTTCAATCGGCTTGTTTACGGACGTTTTGTCGATGTGTTGTTGACCCACGCGCCCCCACTCGGCATACACGACAAACCAGATCTTTGTCATAAAGGATTTAAGGCTTTTCTTTGGTTTATGAGGGCTTTTAAGCCAAAATACCTCATTCATGGTCATATTCATCTGTACGATTTATCGGATATACGTGTTACCAAGTACCGCGATACGCAGATTATCAATGCGTATGGTCATTACATTATTGACACCAAACTCTTTTAAGGCAAAGACATAGGGAAAAAAGAAGGCGAAAGATGAATTCAAACGATGCCATGCAGATTTTGCAGTCTGCTGAAGACTTTACCAAGGCGAAAAACAAAGCGTTACTCACTCGTATTCAGCACTTCATGCATACGGATAAAGACAGGCTCCTTTCTTTTAACGATGTAAAAGAAATTCTTAAACCGAAAAATCAGTCTTATAAAGGAATGCAGATAGTGCCGGTTAAACTCATCGTGGGAAGCGAAGGCAGGTACCAGGATTTTAACCAATATTTCCTACCCAAATCGGAGTATATGCGTTCGCGCTGGGAACGGGTGGATCAGGCGCAGCTTAAAAACATCACGCTTCCGCCCATTCTGCTATACGAAATAGGGGGGGCGTACTTTGTCCGCGACGGGAATCACCGCGTGTCGGTTGCCAAGGCGCAAGGAGTGGAGGTCATTGACGCGGAGGTGATAAGCCTTTCCAGTGAAATCGCCATAAAGCCGAATCAGACTATCGATGATTTTCGGCGTACTCTTGTTTTGTACGAAAAGAATCTTTTTTATGAAAAAACCTATTTCGGCAGATTGACGGATGACTACAGCCTTGATTTTACGCAAACCGGACGGTACGATGTTATTTACAACCATATTCTGGTACATAAGTATTTTATTAATCAAGGCATTAAAAAAGAGATTTCATTTTCCGAAGCCCTGATTTCGTGGTACAAGAACGTGTATAGCCCCATAGTGCGGATCATCAAAGAGGAATGGATAAAACCTGATTTTCCAGGATATACTGTAAGCGATCTTTACGTGTGGATTGTAAAGCATTGGGATTTTCTCAAGAAGAAGTATGGGGTTCACTATTCGCTGTCCAAAGCGGCGAAGGCTTTCACTTTGAAGTACGGCGGC
>JAITAW010000283.1 GCA_031283905.1 Treponema sp.
CTTCCATGTTGAAACTTGTCCCCTGCGCCATATTCCCCTCCCCGGAGTGCTTGGCTTTTCAGGGAGTATAGCACAAAAATGAAAATTCTGTGGGTCAAGTTTAGCGCTCTGCCGCGGGGTATTGAAGATTTCTCCTTGAAATCTTTGCGCATGTGGGGGAACAAATCCCCCACACCCCCAGTTTTTACGCCCTAAAGGGCGGGGAATTAACCCCTTTAGGGATTAAAAAATAGAAAGAATTTGAAAAAACATTTGAGAAAAAATACAAAGAAAAATGTTAAAAAAAATATCTGATAAAATATAAAAGCGCCCGCCATCCATGGCAGGCGCGTGGTAGCGGGTTTTACTTCTTTAAAGGCGAAGTCAGAAGTGGCGTGACAGGGCGGGAACGGAGAATCTTCCAAACGATCTCCATCCGGTGAACAAACATGGAATAGGAGGACGTTTGTTTATTACCGCTCAAACTATCGTTTGAACAGGAAAAGCGGATGAGTTTTATACCATTATGGCATAGCGCCGCTCCGCGCGTTATGTGGCGCCGCTTTCTTTATTTTTTATATCCATTTTTAGTTTTTCGTTCCACACTTCGATTTTCTTTTTCAGTGATTCGGCGTCACCGCTTTCTCCTAACACACTATGTAAATAACGCAAAGCGCTGAGGAAATCAACGCCCCTTTTAAAGTCGGTTCTCGACTGGGTGGTTAGTTCATATTTTTCACGGAAGATATTCGCGCCTTTAGAAAGCAAATTTTTAATAAGCCTGAGGTGGTAGACCGTAGGTTCATAATCAGGAGAACGAAGATCCGTATTAGACACCGCCTTTTTTAGGTTCAAGCAATTCTTTGTTACCGTTATAGAACGCCCTTCAAGCTCAACAAGCATCCATTTCCATTTGGGATCCTCTCCGTAGGCGTCTTTGAGCAAATCAAGGGAAAGGCCTAGTTTTCTCACCAAAAAATAGCGTTCATGCGCGTTGAATGACTCAATGAGTTCAATTTTGTCCTCATAGTCTCCGTACGGCGCGTCAAGAAAGGGGGAAACCACTTCTTCCATAAGCGTAATCGCATTGAGAATCGTTTTTCTCGCGTTATTTATGGCGTCTTCGTTCTTTTTTTTCAGCATCGAAACAGAAAGAGTATTCAGAACGATATAATAAGAAAAAAGATCGAGTATTCTATTCGCCAGCTTTAACTTGCTTAATGCAAGTTCAGTGGGATTTTCGGGCACTTCAGTTAAAAATTTTGCTTCCCACGCGAGAATCGTATCAATTGAACTTTGATAATCGGAACATTTATCCAGATATTGCTGCTGCTTGTTGCCCATTGTTTACTCCTTTCCCATATTTTGCAAGCATCTCGTCCGCGTGCGCGAGGGCTGCCGCGCCCGCGTCCCCAGCAAGCATACGGGCAATCTCTCCCCGCCGCTCCTCCGCATTCAATGGCGTAACGTTGGTAAACGTTCTGCCGGACTCATTTTTTTTTTCCACTTTAAGATGATTATCGGCGCGAACGGCAATGCTCGCAAGATGGGTAACGCAAAAAATCTGCTTCATTTTGCCGATTTTTGACAGATATTCACCAACGGCGGCCGCGACTTCCCCGCCGATCCCCGTATCTATTTCATCGAAAACCAGCGTCTCAAGCGTATCCGCGTCCGAAAGCACGGTCTTGATGGCAAGCATCACACGGGAAAGCTCGCCGCCGGACGCTATACGGGAAAGTTCTTTAAGCGGTTCGCCCGCGTTCGCCGATATAAGGAAGCCGATATTGTCCGCGCCCCACGGTCCGCATACAAGACCGGACTCTCCCCTGGGGGCGACTTCGGCTTCAAACCGGGCGTGAGGCATGCCCAAGCGCGTCAAAATTTCGGTGATCTTAGCGCTTAGCTCGCAGGCGGCGTCCTTTCGTTTCCTGCTTAACGCGGACGCCCGGTTTACAATATTCTTTTCAAGGACGGCGATTTCCATTTTGAGCTTGTCACGATTTTCCTCAATACGTGAAAGCGATTCAATTTCAGCTTCCGCCCTTTCTTTGTACGCAAGAATTCCATCCTCGTCATTGAAAAGCCCCGTATTGCCGCCGCCGTATTTTTTCTTCAATTTGAGCAGTACGTTCAGGCGGCTCTCAACTTCTTCAAGCCGTTCGGGATCATAGGACAGGAGATCGCGGTAGTTACGGAATTCTTCGGAAATATCTTCGGCTTCGTAGAACATATCTTCCACCCGTTTCAGAAGGGGTAAAAGATATCCGTCAATATCCGAGGCGTTTTCAAGAGATGTCCGGGCGCGCCGCGCCAGGGGTAGTACGGAGTCCCCGCCGTCAAAAAAGGCTTCCGCCGCACTGTTCACATAACCGGTCAGCTTTTCAAAATCGCCTAAACGGGAAGATTCGTTTTCAAGCTCCTGTATTTCGCCCTTCTGAGGATTCGCCGCGGTTATCTCATCAACCGCGTATTGGAGTATTTCGATTCTGGTCTCACGATCCTTCTCCATACCGGCTTGCGCTTCAAGGATTTTCCGCTTGTCGGCAAGCTCCAGAAACCCGCGATTGAAGTCTTGGACTTCATGCTCAAGGTGCGCGAAACCATCGAGGTACTTCCGATGGTTTTCACCATGCATGAGAGTTTCATGCGAGTGTTGCCCATGCAGATCAAAAAGCAACGCCATAAATTCCGCTAAATCAGCGCGTGTTACGGGTACGTTTTGTATATAAATAGCGCTTCTGCCCGAAGATTTGATGCTCCGCCGGATAATGACCTGAGACTCTTCGATCTCAATGTCCCTTGACGCAAGCCAATCAAGGGCTTCTTTATTATCGTTTCTGATCGACGCCATCGCAGAAACGCTCGCCTCATCGGTACCGGTGCGTATCACGCCGCCGTCCGTTTTTCCGCCAAGAAGGAAGCTCAAAGATCCCACGATGATGGACTTGCCCGCGCCTGTTTCACCGGTCAATACATTAAAACCTTGTTGAAAGGAAAGAGAAAGGCTGTCAATGAGCGCGTAGTTTTTGATGGTGATTTCTTCAAGCATACTTTTTAACTATACTATTGAAAAGTTTTTTTTGCAAGAGGATACTAGGGCGTGTTCACACTAAAGGAAAGAGAGGAAAAAGCGAATAAAGTAAGTGATGTAAGGATAGACAATCGAACGCCGCTCAGCGCGCTCATCTATCGGTGTGAAAACGGGTGTAAACGGCGGAGTTTGCCGCAAAGATTTGGAAATCGGCATGTAATCTATGTCCGATTGAACCGGTTGGCGAAAAAAGGGGTGTTGGAACGGGTGTACAAGGCGATGGGAAAGGTTGGCCGCCTTCAGGCTTTCAGGAGGAAACGCGCCGGACGCGGCGGAAGGGCGGGCTCTTCCAGAAGCCGTCGGAACACGGGAGCATAGGGTTAGTCTGTTGACGGATAGGGCGTATGAAGGCGGACGGACGCGGGTTACGGCGGGGGAGTCGAGGTATAAACCGGTGGTACCGCCGAAGCGGAACCGGGTTCAACTGATGATCCGGTTTCACCGTGAGTTTTATCCCTCCCTTGTTCTCCCTGAAATCCGCCCGGGGAAACAGTTTCAGGCAGAGGTCAATAGTCGTCGCATCAACGCTATGCAGGGGGATTTTTAAATCTGAACCCGTGGCTTGCCCTGTTCTGTTGCGCTTTTTCCGGCATCGTTTCAAACAGGCTTTTATACAGGGCCGCGCTCCGATTGTTGTTTGCGTATGATAATGTTGACCGCTTCACCTCCGTGTTTCCGTCTATTCCCAAATGGTAAAAACTGTTCCTTTGGCTGTTCAGTCCAGTTTCTATCCTCCGCAGCCCGTGCCGCCCCGATAGCCGCCCGAAAAGCATGGCCACGAACTGCGTCCGGCTTCGCAGCCCTTTCGATTTGTACTCGGATTTATGCTCCCGGACCAACTTTTCAAAACGATATCTCGAAACCGGGGCTGGCAATTGTCCCAGGATGGTGTTAAGCTTATTCATGCCTCAAACTCCTTTTTTAGGTGATTTAGTGTGGTAACTTCATCATCTTACACTAGGAGTTGAGGTTTCTCAATTACTTGCTTTTTCTATTTTTGACACTACTGATTTCTGCTGATGTTTTTTATGTCATAAATTTTTAATAGTCCATAACCAATAATTGATGCAAATAATGTCGTATAAACTAAATGTAACACATTATATTTAACACCGATTGAATAACTTGTCGAATAATATAGAAAGAACATAGTGATTCCCGTTAAAAATAACTTTGTCTTTAATGGGTTATATTTAATATCTATTATTAGGGCAATAATCATTAAGGGTATTGCAAAAAATAGTACTGTAAAATCAGTCCCTTTGAAAATATGAGTCATAAAAAAGGATTATAAAAACCGATAGAAAATGTAAAAGCTTGTTTATGTTCTTCATAAAAACTCCCTAGTTTAGTTTGTTAAAACTATTCTCCAATAGTTACTTTCTTTTGTCAACGAGCGGCGAAGCCGCTTACCCCTATCCCTTCCTGTCTTTCGTCCATACGCCGCCGCCCCTTGGCTAAAATGTCCGGCGGCGGTAGCATGGACAAATCAAACTTAAAAGGATGCATTATGCAAACCAACAGTCATAATCAAGCCATACCGGAAGCCGTCATCACGGCGGAAACCGCCATCAACGCCCAGTTAGAGGTCCTCGCCGCCTATGAGCAATTGAAGGCGGCCTACCTCAACAAAGGCCGGAAACGCCGGGAAAACGAGGACGAATAACCTGAAGAAACGCACTCAACTAAAAAAACGGCGCTTACGAGTAAGCCTGACTATGCTTTGAGCATACCCGTCTATGCTTTGAACTTACCGGCCTGGTATCATGATGCACGGTGTTCCCGTGCGGAGAACCTGTTCCGCGCAAGGGATTGGAGGGCGTCGAAGCAGCCACGCCGGAAATGCGCCCCTATTCCATAAAAATTCTTGTATGATTTGCAAGAACACACCATAAGGGTTTTCCGCGCCGCCGCCGCCCGCTAGACATTCCGCCCCGCAACTCCTATACTCTTTTTATGGACACATTACGTATTTTGATCCCAAAAGGGCGAATTTTTGACAATGTATCCGCCCTGTTTAGCGACGCGGGCTTCCCGATCTCCCTTGCGGACAGGACGTACCGCCCGGTCATCGGCGCGGATTGGCTTGACGCGAAGATAATGAAACCGCAAAACGTGGGCGCTCTGCTTGAACTGGGCAGCCACGACGTGGGTTTTACCGGTATAGACTGGCTGCGGGAAACCGGCGCCGATGTTGAGGAAATCGTGGATTTGGGATTCGACCGCGTTCGTATTGTGGCCGCAGTTCCAGCGGAGCTTGATCTCCCCGGGCTTAGACGGAAAAAAATCACCGTTGCGACCGAATATGTTCACCTTGCGGAACAATGGCTTGCAAAAGAAGGATTCGATTTCCGCATACTCCGCACCTATGGCGCCACGGAAGTATTTCCGCCGGATGACGCCGACATGATCATTGACAACACCTCGTCCGGGCAGACTTTGCGGGACAACGGCTTGCGGATCATCGACACGCTCCTTGAATCATCGACCCGTTTTGTCGCGTCAAAAGCCGCGCTTGCGAATGTGGAAAAGCGCGGGCGCATCGAAGAGCTTGCCATGCTTTTCAAGGCTGTCCTAGATGGACGGGAGCGGGTGATGCTTGAAATGAACATTGCGGAGTCGCTCTTTAACACGCTTATCGACTCCCTGCCCAGCATGAGAAGCCCCACCATCGCGCCGCTCTATGGAGACGATGCCGGTTTTGCGGTTAAAATAGCAGTCAAAAAACGCGAAGTTCCTGATATTATTCCACGCTTAAAAAAACTCGGCGCCACCGACATTGTTGAATACGATTTACGAAAGGTTGTGCCATGAACAGAACAGCCGAAATTCACAGGACAACCAAAGAGACGGATATTCGCCTCTCCCTTAACCTTGACGGAACCGGAGCCGCCAGGCTGGAGTACCCCGTTGGGTTTATGAAGCACATGCTCGACACCTTTGCGAAACACGGGCTTTTCGATATAACGGCGCAGGCCTCAGGCGATCTTGACGTGGATCAGCACCATCTGATTGAGGATACCGGCATTGTGCTGGGACAGTGCTTTGTCCGGGCGCTGGGTGACAAACGGGGCATCAAACGGTGCGGAAGCTGCCTTTTCCCTATGGACGAGACCCTGGCGCGCGCGGCCGTTGACGTTTCCGGCAGAGCCTTTCTGTCATTCAACGCCGAACTTTCCGGTACGCCGCTCGTTTCCGGCGCGTTCTCCTTTCAAACCGATGTTGTCGAAGATTTTTGGCAGGGTTTTACTATCGCGGCCGGGCTTGCGCTCCATCTCGACATTCTGCGAGGGCGAAGCGATCATCACAAGATCGAAGCCCTGTTCAAAGCGTCCGCCCGCGCCTTGCGGGACGCGGTGGAGATTGACGCGCGGGTGCGGGATGCGATCCCCTCAACCAAGGGCATCCTCGATAGGCTAGACAAGCCGTTGGTAATGGTATGATTGGTGTCCTTGACTATGGCGCCGGCAACCTCGGCTCTGTGATGAACGCGCTCCGGCGGCTCAACGCCCCTGCCCGTTTCGTGCGCGGACCCGGAGACATGGGCGGCTTTGAAAAAATCATTTTTCCCGGGGACGGGCATTTCGCGACAGCCATGACTTCTCTTGAGAAATCAGGCTACGCTTCCGCCATTAAGGAATGGATCCAGGCAGACAAGCCGTTTTTGGGAATCTGCATAGGATTACAGCTTTTATTTGACGCATCCGAGGAAGCGCCGCCGGTTGACGGCAAGACGGCGCCGGGACTGTCCGTTGTTTCCGGAACCGTACGGCGCTTTCCGGGCAGAAAGGTTCCGCAAATCGGCTGGAACAACACGAAAGCCCGCGCCTCGTCACTCCTCTTTAAGGGGCTACCGGAAAACTCTTTTTTTTACTACATACATTCCTTTTATGCCGCTCCTGACGACAACGCGCTTGTCACTGCGGAAGCCGATTATTATCTTACGTATTGCAGCGCGGTCGAACGCGGCGCTCTTTGCGCTGTACAGTTTCACCCTGAGAAATCGGGCGCAATCGGACTTAAACTGCTGGAAAATTGGATTGCCGAACTGTAATTTTACCTTGCAGCAGGCAAGAGGCTTGAATGTAGATGAGGAAGGCGCAGGAATGAGCGGAACGGAATGATCTAGCCGACCGAACCCCCATCCGCCAATGGCGGCAAGCGTAAACAGACCTGTTGAGGCTGTCGGAAAAGTATACAAACAACAAAAACTATGCAATACTTCAGTTACTATACCACGATACAAATATTTTGATATATCCCAGGGATTATTCCTTACCGCCTACCTTGAGCAGCAACTCAAACCCGGCTCCTTCGAACAACATACCGTGAACTATCTCATCGACCGGGCGGGCCTCTCCTCCTTCGACGCCGCCTTCCATAACGATAAGACCGGGGATCCCGCCTATTCACCCGGCGTGACGCTCAAAATAATCTTCTCTTGTTACTCCCGGGGGATTATCACCGGACGGCCCATAGAATACGCCTGTAAAACCAATATCATAGTAAAAGCCTTTGCCCGAGGCGCGGAAAGCGGCTACGACACCATAACGCGCTTCATCAGCGGGCAGGCTGAGGCGGTGAAAGATCTTTTTCCCCGGCGCCGCCCACGTGTTACGCGCCGGGGCTCATCGGGGGAGAACTGTTCGCCATAGACGGCCGCGAGCCGCCGTCCAAACGCGGCCAAGGAATGGTCCGGGACGCTTGAGGAACCGGGGAAGAAGAAGAAGGGCCTTGAGGAGTTGACGGGAAAGATCATAGCGCGGCATGTGGCGCCGGATAAACAGGCCGCCGGAGAGAAGGACTTGCCGGGTGCGGCCCGCTCATACGTGTACGGCAAAGAATATCAGGAGAAG
>JAITAW010000156.1 GCA_031283905.1 Treponema sp.
ACGCTATACGTTCCGCCACCCATTGGGCGCGAGGTTCAGCCGGCTGGTCATTCTTTCCGCTCGTTCCTACGCCTCGCTCCACCGCATTCTGGCCCGCCTATAAAGTAAACGGAAGGTTCGCGACAACCGGCACGGTATACAAAACGGTTCGGTGAAATGACAGCAAACAGAACCTGTTCCAAACCCGTTTGGAGTGGGAATTGAAGTTTCCGCGGATGGCTGAAAAACCCGAAAGCCCCGGCGGAAAACCGGCGCTTCATCCTAACCTTTTACGGTTTCTATTTTCCCCACCTTCACCGCTTCCATGTTTTCTTCAACGCCTTCGCTCTTGTCTTCGTAGCCCTGTATGCGTTCCTTCATTTCGTTCATTTTGAGTTTGAGTTTGCAGACTTTTTCGTCAAGGTATTCATAGGCTTCGTCAAGCGCCTCGCATACCAGGTCTTTATCGTTCAGCCAGCGGAACAGTTCGGCTTCCTCAAGGCTGCCGCTCCGTTTAATCAAGCTTTTTTTCAAGAGACTGCCGCCGTTTCGTACGCACACGTAGCTTACCCCCCGGCCGTCGCGATCAAAACTCCATTTGTATTTGGAAAATTTGTTGAAATCCCGCAATCCTATTCTTTCAAGATGCTCATACGTTTTTCTGATAATCCGGTAGCACCTGTTGTAATCCTCTTCCAACTCCTTTAAGGCGACATCAATATTTTCCTTTTTTTCCTTGCTTCTTTTTTCTTTTTCTCCTGTCGCATCGCGATAGGCGTCATGCAGGGAAGCGGCGAGTCTTGCGTCTTCCCTATAATCGTATTTCACAGCGGTAATTCCTCCAGTATCTCGAGAGCCTCTTTAAAATCCGACACCAGAATAAGGTCGCCTATCTCGCTGAGTTTTTCTTTTACTTTGGCGTTAAATTGTTTTTCGTTGAGCGCCTCAAGTAATGCGTCAATAGTGCGTATATCTTCATTTTCGAGCGCTGTTCTCAGGTTGAGAAAATCACGCCTGTCTTCGGCGTCAATGTCCCGATTTTCCGGCTCGTCTTTCGAATCCTCCTCTTTGCGCAAGACCCGTTCAATGCGTTCAATAATAACGGCGAGATTGCTGCAAAATAAACCAAGGCTCTGTTTGATGAATTCAACAGCCGAGGCTCTTCCGGCCATTTCGAGTTTCAGCGCTTCTTCGGAAAGCGTTTTTGCGCCTATGCTTGCGGACGCGCTTTTTAAGGCATGTACCTGCGTAGTAAAAATGGAAAGAATGTGCGGATCGGGAACGCTTGTTGCGATAGTTTGCAAAAAGGAACAGAGCGTATCGTACCGTTCTTTGCTGTCTTTAACGTACACCGAGAGGATGTCAAGGTAGCTTTCCACAGAGCCGTTTGCCATTTTGATCCCTTCCTTAACATCAACGCCGTCAATTATGAGGCTCGTAATGCTTTTTGTTTTATGCCTATAGAAGGCTTCCGGTTTCTGATGTTTATCTTTAGGTATCCATTTGAGCAAGATGGCGTCAAGTTTTGACGTGTCAATGGGTTTTGAAAGGTAATCGTCAAATCCCGCGTTCATAAACATCTCTCTCATACCGACAACGGCGTTTGCCGTGAGTACAATAACCGGCAAGCGCCGGTACTTTTCGCTTTTTTCCCTGATCTTGTGCAAGGTCTCTATGCCGTCCATGACGGGCATCATATGATCCATAAAAACAATGTCGTATTCGTTTTCGTTGATCAGTTTGAGCGCTTCCATTCCTGATGTCGCCGTATCGATCTTCAATTTATAAGGCAACATCAAACCTGTGGCGACTTTAAGATTGGTCGGTACATCGTCAACTATCAGCGCCCGCACGGACGGCGCACTGAAATGTACTTTCAACAGCGTATTTTCGGTGAAGTCGAATTTTTCAGTGTTCCCGTTGAGGACGTTTGCCACTGAGATGGCGTACGCGGGCGCTGTAATGGTTATGCAGTCCGTCGGTATTGCCGCTTCGTGCTGTTCGGTGAGAATGCCGATAGTTGCGTGTTGAGCGAACCGGACCAATATAGCGCGGGCGGTGGCATAGAAATTGGCGTTGATAAACACAAATTTGTAACGCCTTCTTTGCACGGCCAATACGAATTCTTCTTCATTCAGGGCAATATCGCATTTTACGCCAAGATCGCGTACGGTGCGGCTGATAGCTTCCGCGTATACGCTACGGTCGTCGTACACCAGCACGCTTTTATGGCGGGGATCATCGACAACGGCGAATGCCGTGCCATCCGTTATTTCTTGGATTACGCTAGCGATAAAGGCGCTGCCTACTCCGAATTCGGAGCGAACCGTAATATCGCCGCCCATAAGCCTGCACAAATTGCGGGAAATGGCGAGACCGAGCCCGGTGCCTTCGACATTGATCGGCCTGGCGCTGAGTTGGACAAAATCTTTAAACAGTTTCGGCACCTCTTCTCTTTTTATGCCGATACCCGTATCTGAAACCTGAAAATACAACATGACGCGGTCGCTGTTTTTTACCCGTTCCCCGCTTACAAACAAGGAAATGTACCCTTCCGCAGTAAATTTTATGGCGTTTGAAAGCAGGTTCAGCAACACTTGGCGCACCCTTGAAATATCGCCGTAGAGGGCTTTCGGCAGCCTGTTGTCAACATTGACGATAAACAGAATCGGTTTATCCGCCAGCTTTACTCTAATTATATTGATTACATCGTGGATAAGAGAGGCAAAGGGATACTCTGTAGGGGTAATCTCAAACTTGCCGGCTTCCATCTTGGAGAAATCAAGTATATCGTTGATAATGGCAAGCAGATTTTCACTGGATTGTTTTATGGCGATGGCGTCTTCGTACACATCGGGCGCGATATTCTTGCGGAGAATCAATTCCACCATGCCCAGAATGGCGTTCATAGGCGTACGGATTTCATGACTGGTGTTCGCAAGGAAAATACTGTTTGTTTTCGCGTTCTGCTCGGCTTCGAACTTCGCCATCATAATGCCGGTAACATCATTCAGGCACAGAAAATCGCCTTGTATTTTCTCGTACGGTTGATACAGTATCTGATAGTACCGTTTTTGCCGATCTATAACAATCTCCCAGGTGTCTTCGTACGGTTTCTTCTCTCGCATGACAACGAGGAGCATAGAACGCAGTTCGGCATTATTAAGCGTATCCGTTATGGGATACCCTTTCATCAGCTGGGGGCAGGCGATATGGAAGGTTTGCGCCATCGATTTGCTGATGTACAGCGCGTTGTGCATACCGTCAATTAACGCGAAGCAGTTGGCCGCCCGTTCCAGAATAGCTTGGGAATAATAGTGAAATTTTTCCTCGGATTGCTTGTTATAGGAAACGCGGTAGGTCATGTATAACAAAAAGCAGGAAACAACAAATGAAACGCCCCAGCTTACGAGAATAACGAAGCGCGCCCTTTCCATAATAGGACTGTCTGAAAAAACAAGCAGACTGATGATCATGTTTGAAATAACAATGTATAACAATGTCGCGCCGGCTTCATGGCAGGTGTACCCAACCCATATGATGCATACGCAAACAATAAAGAAATAATTGGCGCCGTTTGTCATCAGCACAACCAGAACGTAAAAGAAAAACAAAAGCAGGGACGTTGCAAGTGAATAAAGCCATAATGATGAAAGCGCATAGATCAAGACGAGAGAAAACAAAACCATCGCCGCAAAAAACAACACTATAAATTTCCCCCCATACGCCGCATCGCTTTTTAAATATTCAAACGTTTGAACCAAACAAAAGAAGTAGACGGTAACCGTAACCACCAAAGAATCTTTCTTTAAAATGTCGGCGTTAAAATATGAGGCTTTCATGTATTATAATCCGTCTAATTCACCCGCTCGACGTACTCATTTGTTTCGGTATTTACCAATATCTTTTCTCCCTGTTTGATAAAGAGCGGTACCCTCACCGTAAGTCCGGTTTCGGTGGTGACAGGTTTGGTCGCGCCGGAAACGGTGTCGCCTTTTACGTAGTTTTCGCTTTCAGCCACCGTGAACACGACTTTATACGGTATTTTTATGTCAATGACCTTGCCTTCCCAGATCGTCAATTCGTACGCTTTGTTCTCCTGAAGATAGCATTTTTTGTCTTGCATATCCGCTGTGGGAACCTCATATTGCTCATAGGACTCGTTGTCCATGAAGTAATAAAAGTCCGCATCGGAGTACTGATACTGACAGTTCCGCGCATCAACAACGGCGTCCTCAACTTCCTGCTGGGTTGGAATGGTCATGGTAAGTACGGAACCGTCTTTAATAGACTTCATTTTTATACGCGCGATGGCAGTTCCTTTTCCCGGATTGTGAAATTCCCGCTCGACAACTAGAAAAGGCTGCCCTTTCTGAAGCAGGCAGCTTCCTTTAACAATATCTCCGCCTCTAATCAATTTTTTCTCCTTTTCATATCTCATGTTACGCGCCACGCGTTGCATTGACTGTTACTACATGAGGGTACTAAATCCGGCAATCCTTTTTTGAACAGAATTATCCGAGTTCAGAACCTCGATTACCTCGTTCGGAACTCCGATTGCCGAGTTCAGAACTCCGATTAGCTTGTTCAGAACTCCGATTACCTTGCTCGGAACCCCGATTGCCGGGCTCGGAACTCCGATTAACGTGTTCGGAACTCCGATTAACGTGTTCGGAACTCCGATTAGCTTGCTCGGAACCCCGATTGCCTTGCTCGGAACCCCGATTGCCTTGCTCGGAACCCCGATTGCCGAGTTCAGAACAGGCGATTCTCACTCATCGAACCTTGGGCGCATAAAGATTCGGACGAAGCTTTGCGCCTCTAAAAATATCTTGAAAACTTTTCCCACTATACACCATTTCCCAATAAAAAGCAATGAATATTTTAGGGAAAAGCGCGGCGTCCTCCGGCTTTCGCCGCCGTTTCATTCAAGGGTATAACCAGCGCCGGTAAGCGTAAACCGCGCGGAGCGCGCAAAAGCGGTGTTGGCCGTAGTCCGCACCGTCTTGTCTTCAAACACAAATATCGCTTCAACGCCGAGCGAAGGCGCGAGAGATTTTACAAGCGCAACGCCTTTTTCATATCCCAACGCGAACACCGCAGTGGAAAGCGCGTCCGCGTCCATAGAGGTCTTTGCGATGATGGTGGTTGAAAGCAGCCCGTTGTTGACGGGACGGCCGTCCCGCGTTGACAATATGTGGTGGTAGCGTTTGCCGTCAATTTCAAGAAACCGCTCGTACACGCCCGATGTTACGAGGGTAGCGTCGCCCTCAATTTCTACAATGCCCAGACCCTTGTTCCGTTCTCCAAGCGGGTCCTGCACCCCAATCCGCCACGTTTTTTTCCCGTTCCGCTTTCCATAGACAAAAATATTGCCGCCAAGATCGATAAGCGCGGCCTGAATCCCGCGCTTTTTGATGATCTTCACCGCCTCGTCCGCCGCATACCCCTTGGCGATGCCGCCCAGATCGAGCGTCATGCCCGGCCGGGAAAGGAAAACCGTCTGTTTGTCCCTGTCGAGCGTTACGTTCCGGTAATTGACCAGCGGCAGTACGGCGTCAATCTCCTCCTGCGCCGGCGCCCTCGCGCCGTCCGATCCGATCCCCCAGAGCTTCACCAGAGCGCCTACGGACGGATCAAACGCCCCGTCCGAGATTTCGGCGTAACGCAGGCTTGCATCGACAACCTCAAACACGTCTTCGCTCACCCGCGCCGGAGTGACGCCCGCAGCCGCGTTTACGGCGTCTATCTCGGATCCGTCTTTGTTTAGGCTCATGTGATCCTCAATTTCCCGAAACCGGCTGAAAATTGCGTTGTATACGGAATGGGTTCCCGCATTGTACAGATTTACGGTACACACCGTTCCGAACGCCTCTTCGCTTTGGGGCGGAAGAGGAGCGCATGAAAAAAGTACCATCAAAACAGCGCCTAAAGCGGCGCCTCGCACCGCGTTCATATCTGAAAAATCATCCGCGCAATGCTGAAATATATGATCAGGGAAGCCGCGTCAACAATAGTCGTGATAAGCGGCGCGGCCATAATCGCCGGATCGACCCGCACAATCTTGGCGAGCATGGGAAGTACGCAGCCCACGCTTTTTGCGATGATGATCGTTACGAACAAACTGGCCGTAACGGTTAAGGCAAGCGCCGCGTTTCTTCCGTTAGTCAGATAAATACGGAAAAAATTAATGGATCCAAGCGCCGCGCCGCAGATAAGTCCGATACGCACCTCTTTCCATAGTACGCGGAGGATGTCTTTTGCCTCAATCTCGCCCAGCGCCATGCCGCGGATAATGAGCGTCGATGATTGAGAACCCGCGTTGCCGCCCGTGTCCATGAGCATGGGGATAAAAGCGACCAACACCGGCAGGATAGCGAGCGCGTTCTCAAAGCCGGAGATGATGCCGCCCGTCACCGTAGCGGATAACATCAGGACAAGGAGCCACACGATGCGATTTTTCGCAAGGCTGAAAATGCTGGTCTTCAAATACGGATCTTCCGAGGGACTCAACGCGCCCATGATTTCAAAGTCTTCGGTGTTTTCCTCTTCGATGATGTCCACCACATCGTCAACGGTGATGATGCCTACGAGCCGTTCTTCCTTGTCAACGACCGGCATGGAGAGAAGGTCGTATTTTCTGAATATGGCGGCCACCATTTCCTGATCATTCGTGGTGCGGACGCTGATGAAATTGGAATCCATGATGTCTTCTATTTTTTGATCGGGCCGCGCAAGCATAAGGTCTTTCGCCGACACGATGCCCACAAGCAGCCTGTCCCGTTTGATGACATAACTCGTGTAAATCGTTTCCTTGTGTACGCCCGTTTCCCTGATGTACGCGAACGCCTCGCTGACGGTAAGCCCTTCCATTAAATCCACGTATTCCGTGGTCATAACGCTGCCCGCAGAATCTTCCGGGTATTGTAACATTTGATTGATGATTTTGCGCTTCTCATCCGAGACGCTTACCAAAACCCGCTTTACCACATTGGCGGGCATTTCTTCGATAAAGTCCACCGCATCGTCAACAAAAAGCCGGTTGATGATTTCGCCTACTTCGCTGTCCGTAAGCGCTTCAACGATGATTTGCTGTTCGTCGCTTTCGATATTGGCGAACACTTCGGCGGCTATGCCTTTCGGCAAAAGCCTGAACACCTGTACGGCTTTTTCTTTGCTGAGATTGTCGAGCATTTCCGCAATGTCGACCTCGTTCATGTTTTTTACCGCTGATTGAAATTTACACACATCAAACGGAACCGTGTTAATCAGTTCGAGAATTTCCATAATGACGCCCCTTGTAAGAAAAAATGGATCTGTTCCATGCCGGGGTGAGTAATCGCTAAAAATAATTTTTAGGATACCGCATGAGGCTCCGCCGCTTCAGGCGGAGCTTCTTATTCTGCGGACGGGCAAGATCGTTTCAAATTTTTAATTAAGAAACAAAACATCCGCAGGGAAGCATATATACTGTCGTATATGATAGTCGGTACTACCGTCGGGATCGTCCATATATACCTCCTTACTGAATATTTATATAATACCGGTCAATATAATTGATGCGCTTCTGCGCGTTGCTGTGGTGATCGCTGAACGGGTATTCATTGACAATGCGTTGGTAAAAGTACCGCGCCGTTTTTATGTCTTTGGTGGGACCATTGGCTTCGCAGGCTTGGGCGTAAAGCCACCACACCTCATCATCGCCGTCCGCGCCATTTGGATACCGGGCGCGGAACTGCTCCACTATCGACACGACAGCCGCATAGTTTTTTGCGTCAAACTCGGCTTGGGCGTTTTTGAAGAACTGATCGGGCGTTACGGGCGTCGTATTGGCGGAAGCCGCTACTTCCACAGCTTCCGCGGACCGCGCCGGTTCAGGCTGCGCGTCAACCGCCGCCGCAACGCCGCTTGCCGGCGTTGCGGCGGCAACGCGCCCTTCGGCAATGGCCGCCTCCTGTTCAGCCGATGGCCAACGAGGCTCGGCGATGACGGCGCCACGATTGATCGCGGCGTACCCGCCCGCCGCTGACGCAGCCGGCGCAGGCGTAACGATCACCTGCACATAGTCGTTTAAGGTGTAATCCCGTATAAAATCCTGTTTGTAGAATTTAAGCGCGTAGACACCGGATTTTTCGGCAATAAACGTAAAACTCTGGCCCTCCTTTTCAAGGCGGTGCGAGGAGTACGCAACGCCTTTCAACCCGTTTGTTTCGCCTAAATAGACCCATCCGTTTCCGTTGAAGGGGATTTCCACCTGTTGCCCCACAACAGCCTTCACGCTCCGCGAAAAAACAGGCGATTCGGGCACCGCATCGAAACTCGCGGGGGCCAGCGGCGTTCTGGCGATTGGTTCGGGCAGCGGCGTGAGCGGAAGCCGGAGCGGTTCCCGTTCCGGGATATTTTCGGGAAGCGGGTAGCCTGAGGGAAGCGATTCGCCTTCGCGCATGGGTTCGGCGTCCGCATATAATGCAACTATAGAAGAAAAAATAAAAGAAACAGAGAAAACAAAGACAATCCGCGCCAGATCATACGTTTTTTTTGTATTTTTCATATACCTCTCCTATTGGATGACGAATTCTTCCTCACGGAACTTTGCTCATTATCCCGTCAACTACATTCGTTATGGTCTCTCGCCAATTAATCTGTTCATTTTCCAGCGGATTCGTCCAATATTCGCGTGTATCTTCCGCGTCCCATGTATGAGGCTCCCGCTCAAGGATCACTTCCGGCAGATAGTCAGGCTCATCGGGCAGAAAGATGTCTTCCACCGGAATAGACGGCGCGCCACCCGCCATCCGCAAAGACGTCTGAACTGTTTCCGATTCCGAATGCGTTACATCAGCGTTTTTTTCGATATAACGCTGTAAAAGTAAAGCCCCTGTCAGCAGGCATAAAATAGCGGCAAGCGCGCCGAACGCCACTTTCACTATTTTCATATGTTTTTCAAATACGTTATTTGAAGCGGCAAGCGCCGTCAACAGTTTGTCCAAAATCATCGAAATTTGAACCATGTGCGTAGTATACTACACATACAAAAAAAACTCAAGCATTCTTTGCGAGAAAAGCATCAATACAGGCAAGCAGATCCGCGTAGGAATCCACACACTGAAGTTGCTTGTTGGCTTCCCGAATGGACTGGGGCGCTTTGAAAAGACACCCATTTCCGGCTTCCGCTATCATGGCAAGATCGTTAAAGGAGTCTCCGGCTGCGAATACTTTGATGTTCAGGGACTTAAAAGCCGCGACCGCCTGTTTTTTGCCGTTTTCCTGTCTGAGTTTGTAGCCCGTTATGCCGCCGCCGGGGGCCGTTGTCAAGCTGTTGCAAAAAAAGGTGGGATAGCCCAGTTTTGCTATGAGAGGCCCGGCGAATTCCTGATACGTGTCCGAAAGTATGATGAGCTGCGTTCTTTCCCGCAACGCTCCGGTAAATTCGATGGCTCCCTCCAGCGGCTCCATGCCGCCTATCACGCGAGTAATATCCGGCAACTTCAGATTGTACTGTGTAAGAAGCTCGATTCGGAAACGCATAAGTTTGTCGTAATCGGGTTCATCACGGGTGGTTCTGCGGAATTCGCTTATGCCCGTAGCTTCCGCAAAGGCTATCCAAATTTCGGGAATAAGCACCCCTTCAAGATCAAGACATACCAATTTCATGCTATGATTGTAATAAAGAGCGTATCGACAAACAAGGGTGCGCGACCAGTAATTCTCAGTTTACCCTCCATCATCGTTGATGAAGTCCTCGACACGGGCCGGACAAAAAGAAAAACTCTCGCCACGTCTCATACGGAGCATAGCGCGGAGCCGCTTGAGGACGGTAAAAAACATATCCCGAATTCTTCCGGCGCGTCACGACCGGCTTATTCGGCAGCTGCCGAATAAACGGCCTTTAAATCTGCGCGGGCTTTTTTCAGGCCCTTCCCTTATACGAAACAAACTTGGTTGAATTGCGAACCATGCGGACGATACGCGACCGGACACGGGCCGCAGGGTATACCGCTCGGGCCGTCCGTGCGGGCGGTAAAAATATCCCGGACGCCGCGGTTTTTGATTTCGTTTAGGACGCCCGTCCAGGATTTGGCCCCTTCGTTCCCGGCTGTCCGCAAACCTAAAAC
>JAITAW010000128.1 GCA_031283905.1 Treponema sp.
CTAAACCGGCTCCGGTCCCCCGGATACGCCGGTAGCGCCGCCGCTATACCCGTCCAAATTCCGGGAATGGACATGATACACGGCGTAAGCTCATGACCGCGAACTCGCTCCGCCACGTTCTCTTCCGCCGCCTCCGGTAGCTTCTCAAACAGGTCCGCCTGTTCCTCAAGGATACTCAGCTTACCCGCAAGTCGCGCCGGCGGTTCCACGTGCCGCGACTTCCTCCTCTCACAGTCTTGCAAATCCTTCTTCGTTACATCGATTATCCCCGCCTGCCCGTACAGCGCACACGGCCGGTTCCCGTAGCCGTTCACCTCATACCCTACCACATCCCGCTTTCTCAACGCGCGCTTCCCCAGGAGTCCGCTCCGCGTTCATTGACACGTTCGCGTTACGTATGATAAAATAACTGACTTGAATTTGATATAAGAGGAAATCATGGCTTCTAAAGAAAAAAAATCGCTCCCTGAAAACGAAGATTCGTCAATAGAGGAGCTTAAACGCCGGTTTAAGGCGCACCCTGCTCTTTTTATAGGAACCATCGTTGTTTTGGTTATCGTCATTATCGCGTTCGTGTTTGTGCCGGCGCTTGTGCCGGGCGTAGGGCTGGGCAGTTCGTTTGATTTGACTTTTGGCATGTACGATAAAACGCCCATAACCTATACGCCGGGCGGGTATTTCGCGCAAATACGGGAAAGCATCTCGAGGAATCAACAGAATGCGGGGCAGGATACCAGCAATCCCTATCTGAATTACCAAATTTGGCGCGCCGCTTTTGAACAAACCGTGGTTCACACCGCGATTTTGCAGGAAATGAAGCGCGTAGGGTATTCCATTCCTGATGATGTGGTGGATCGTGAGGTTGCGGGCCTTCCCCAGTTTCAGGATAACGGCAAGTTTTCGGTAATCAAGTACCGGCAACTGGACAATGCTTCCCGCGCCGCGTTGTGGCGGCAAGTACAGGAAGAACTCATCACGGAGCGATACGTCAGCGATATGACGAATTTGCTGGTTTCTTCCAAAGAAGCGCCCTTTATCAAGGCGATGGCTTCGCCGGAACGGACGTTTGATATGGTTTCTTTTTCGCTGGATGCGTATCCTGAGTCTGAAATAATAACGTTCGCTTCTTCAAACGCCGCGCTCTTTCAAACGGTTCATCTTTCAAAAATAACTGTAAAGGCAAGCGAATCCGAAGCCAAGCAAGTTTTGGAAAGCATTCAGAACGGCGCCGTAACCTTTGAGGAAGCGGCAAAAAATCATTCCGTTGACTCATCAACATCCGAAAAGGGCGGAGATATGGGCGTCAAGATGGCGTTTGAGCTTACAACGGAAATACCCGGCGCGGTTGAGCGAGAGGCGGTGATTGCGCTTGCCAAAGGCGGGTTCAGTTCCATTGTAAAAACGGACGCGGGCTGGACGTTCTTTAGAGCCGAGGAAGAGCCGCATCCGGCGGATGTTGCTGACGCTGCGGTTGTTCAAAAAATCAAAGCCTACATCATGGACTTTGAGCGCGGGCGCGTGGAAGACTGGTTTATCAAACAGGCCGATGCTTTTATCGCTGACAGTCAAACACGGGGTTTTGATGAAGTTGTCAGCGAGAAAGCGCTTGAGAAGAAACAGTTTGGCCCTGTTCCTCTCAATTACGGCGGTAACCAACTCCTTCCGCCGCTTGATTCTTCCATAGCGGAGCTTTCAGGCGCGGCTTCAAACGAGAATTTCTGGCAGACCGCTTTTTCTACGCCCCTGAACGCCGTGTCAAAACCCATTGCGGTCGGCGCCAACATACTGGTGTTGCGTCCGGTTGGAGAGAATCCGGCGGATGAAGCAAACGCCGGTTACATTGAGAGTGCCTATTCTTCTTACTGGTTAAGCTATATTATGGGACAAAAGGTAAACAGTCATTTTATTACAAGCGATAAACTGAAAGACGATTTCTTGACCGTATATTTTAAATATTTTAGTTCAACTTTTTAAAATCGGTTGCAACCCGGCTGCGAGAAATTTTCGTTCTCACAATGCGCCCGTGAAGGTCTCGCATTGTGGGAACGCCGCCCTTAAAGGGGGCTAAGCCGGGCTTAGTCACCGCCTTTGGGCGAGGGGAGGTGTCAAACCACCTTCACCATCCAGCCTTTTTTGTCAGGCAACGTACCGTATTGTATACCTTTGATAGTATCGCGTATATCCGCCGTGAAGCCGCCGATTTTTCTTTCGTTGAAAACAACGATTTTGCCTTGGTAGGTGAGAGACTCAATGGGGGTGGCGCCTGCTGCGGTACCGCTGACAAAGCATTCTTTTGTCTCGCTGAGCGCTTCGTCAATGGAAATTTTCCGCTCGCATACCGTGATATTTTTGTCGCGGGCAAGCTCTATGACGCTCGCCCGTGTGATGCCGGGCAGGATCGTGTCGCCGAGTTCCGGCGTTACGAGTTCGCCTGATTTCAGGTAAAAGAAAATATTGCAGGAAGAGCCTTCCTCAACGTATTTCCGGTGAGTCGCGTCAAGGTAGATGCACTCCATATAACCGGCTTCGGCGGCTTCGTGTTTGGCAAGCGCGGAAATCACGTAATTCGACGCCGCTTTTATCCAGCCCGTGCCTTTAGGCGTGGCTCTGATGCGTTCGGTGACAACCGCGTCTGGCGCACCGCCGGAGAAATAGGCGCTTACCGGCGTTGTTATGATCACGACCCAGGGCTTCTTGGATAAGGCAACGCCCACGCCGCCTTCTGAGTATGAGAACGGGCGGATGTAGACGGAATCGGCCGTCATAAACGAATCTTTTTCCCATTCCTTTTTATAAAAAGGTCTAAATCCAAGCTCCGCATTGCGTTTCACGATTTCCACACAGGCTTTGACAAACTCATCCTCTGGAAAGGGCGGCATATACAAACCTTTCATTGATTTGTAAAACCGCTTTGCGTTCTGATCGGGACGAAAAATGGCGAGTCCGCCATCTTTTTGAGGCAAGGCTTTGAGTCCTTCAAAACAGCTCATCCCGTATTGGGTGGTATACCCGACGAGAGGCATGTCATTGTAAAAGTTACGGGAATTCTCCAGTTTTTCCAGTTCGGCTTCGCTTAACTTCGCTTCTTCATTCGGCGTTTTATGCGGCTTTTCTTCATAACCGCCCGTCCAAATCCCGTTGTCGAATTTTGACCGGTACACCACCGGATAACTGTGCAATCCAAATGCCATTTTTGCTCTCCTTTTGACATTAACCGGTTCTAAAACATCGTCATGGAACCGGAGTCCAGTATACCGAATATATGGAATGAAAAGCAAGTCCTGAGCGTTTACGCGGTGAGCGCGAATCCGCAGTTCGGCGCGGCATCTTAAACGTTTTAGTATTAAAAATCCTTTTCACCCAAACAACGCCGTAGCTTCGGCAAGATCCCGGGCGCGATGCCACACGGCGGCGAGCGTTTCCTCCGGCGGTTCAACGAGGTCTTTCACAAACACGGAGCGTATGCCCGCCGCGTGAAGTCCCGCAAGGCCCGCAGGGGAATCTTCAAAGCCTACGCAATCACGCGGATTTTTGCCGAGCCGTTCCGCGGCAAGCAGAAAAATGTCAGGCGCGGGCTTGCCGCGCTCAACTTCGTCTCCAAAGGAGAACGCCGCAAAATGCGGGTGCAAGCCGGTGTATTCCAGCTTCCACAACGCCCGCTTTTTGTGGGTGGAGGTCGCCACCGCGAGCGGTACGCCCATAGCGGCAAATGTATCAAGCAGAACGAGCAGTCCGGGACGCAAAGCAATGCCTTCCCGTTTTACCTCTTCGTCAAGGATCTCTTTCACCTTTGCGCGGACTTCAAGGTAGGGAAAATCTTCGCCATAAGCATCGAAGTACACCTTTTTAACCGCGCCTTCGGATATACCGATGGTACGGAACACGACTTCTTCGGAGATGGGCAACCCCATTTGCTCTCCGGCTTTCTTCCACGCTCGCAATGACGGCCTTTCTGTATCAAGCATGAGCCCATCCATGTCAAAAATCGCTCCTGCCGGAGCGATTTTTTCTTTTATTGGGGGATCTTCTCTCAACGTCCGGATATGACTCTTATGCAACATAACTCTCCAACAGCTTCTGCCGGGAGGGATGTTGCAAACGTTTAATCGCTTTTTTTTCAATCTGTCTGATGCGTTCTTTAGTAAGGTTAAACCTGTCTCCAACTTCTTTCAAAGACATGGGTTTCCGGTTGCCCAACCCAAAACGCAGCCGGATGATGTCGGCTTCTTTTCTGGTCAATGTTTTTAGCGCACTCTCTATGTCTTCTTTAAGCGCATTACCGGTCATATATTCGTCCGGTGATTGGTAGTGTTTATCCTCAATAAAATCGCCGACTACCGAAGAGTCCCGATCCGATGACACCGGTACATCCATAGAAATCATATCACGGCTTATATTGAGAATGTCCGCCACATAGGTTTTATCCATACCTAACATATCCGCTATTTCTCTGATCTCGGTTTCCGCGCTATGCCCGTTCTGAACCATTTTGCGGGCTTTTTCAATTTGAACCAACTCGTTGGCGCGATTCAACGGCAGTCTGATTGCCCTTGATTTCTCACAAATAGCCTTGAGAATCGCTTGGCGAATCCACCAGACCGCATAAGAAATAAAATGATAGCCCTTCTTGACATCATAGCGTTCAATGGCGTTCAACAGTCCGATGTTTCCTTCACTGATAAGGTCAAGCAGGGGGAGTCCTTGTCCCTGATACTTTTTCGCCACATTGACCACAAACCTCAAATTTGCGTTTACGAGCTTGTCCCTCGCGCGCTTGTTTCCGTTGGCGGCTTTATAAGCGATCTCATCCTCTTCCTCTCGTGTCAGGAGCGGGATTCTATTAATTTCCTTGAGATACAGAGAAAGAATGTTCTCACTACAATGAAAATTACTTGCAACATGCTTGTTTGTAGTCATGGTTACCTCTTTAAGTTGTATATGCTGTAATATAATGCAAATATCATACCGAATACAGCGACCGTAGTTTTTTTATGCAAAAATGTGATAAATCTCGAAGAACATCCCTTTGAGCGCGGAGATTGAGGAGATGGAGGCATAAAATTATGCATCGCATAGCGGGTCGCCATGCGGCATCGGCGGCTTCCGGAGGAAATCCGGTGTATTTTCAATTCCGTACTATGCCGGTAACAAGTTATTTTTCCAAAATGCGCCGCTATGCCGCCGTAAACGTTACCGACATATGCGGTTTTTATCAGCAAGATACGACATTTTGACACGCTTTTACCAAATTTGACAAAAAATGAGCCATATTGACACATCGGACATGTCTTTGCGTCTTTTTTGGAATGCATGGGTGCCTGCCCTTGTGCCGGACTTTCAGGGCGGCGCGTTTCCGATTCTGATTTTGCTTGACGTTTGCGGGCGTTTCTTTGTATATTTTACCTATAATTGCAAACTTAAAATTGGAGGTATTTATATGAAAGTACAGCCATTGGCTGATCGAGTTCTTGTGAAACAGGAAAAGAGCGAGGCAAAAACCTCAAGCGGCATTATCATCCCCGATACCGCTCAGGAAAAGACCCAGACCGGAGTGGTCAAAGCAGTTGGTCCCGGTACCGAAAAGGAAAAGATTACGGTTTCCGTGGGTCAAAAAGTCATGTATGACAAGTACTCCGGCACACAAATCAAAATTGATGGGGAAGATCACCTCATTCTCAAAAACCAGGACATTGTAGCGGTTATTGAGTAAATGCATGAAGCGGCGCCGGTCAAACGGCGCTGTTTTTTTTGGAGAAGGACTAGCGTGATAGATTTACGGAGCGATACGGTAACGCAGCCGACTGAAGCGATGCGTAAGGCAATGTCCGCGGCCGAAGTGGGCGATGACGTATATGGAGACGATCCAACCGTGAATATGTTGGAAGAACTCGGCGCCGAACTTACCGGCAAGGAAGCGGCTCTTTTTGTGCCGTCCGGTACCTTCGGCAACCAGCTCGCTCTGTTTACATGGTGTCCTCGTGGGACGGAGGTTATTCTCGGCGAGGAGTGCCATATCATTCAGCATGAAGCCGGCGCGGCGTCCATTATCGCGGGCGTACAGACCCGCCCTATTTCCGCGCCGGACGGCGTACTCAAGCCGGACGCGCTGATCGGGCGGCTGCGCAAGGCGGAGCTCCATGAACCGGCAACCTCTCTCATCTGCATTGAAAACGCTCATTCCTTAGGACACGCCGTGTCTCTTGCCGACATGAGCGCGGTACGTTCCATTGCGGATACGTGGCAGGCGCCGGTACACATGGACGGCGCGCGCATCTTCAACGCAGCCGCAGCTCTGGGCGTTAGCGCAAAAGAAATCGCGGCCCAAGCGGACTCGGTGATGTTCTGCCTGTCAAAAGGTCTCTGCGCGCCGGTAGGCTCTCTTTTGGCGGGAAGCGGGGATTTTATCAAGACCGCGCGGCTCAAGCGTAAAATCATGGGCGGAGCAATGCGGCAGGCGGGAATTCTCGCGGCCGCAGGCATCATAGCCTTAACGGACATGACAAAACGCCTCCATGAAGATCACGAACGGGCAAAAGATTTGGCGCGCTTCCTTGCGGAAATTCCCGGCATTACTCTGGATATTGAAGATGTACAGATTAATATCGTGTACTTCGCCTTTGCTAAAGCGAAAAACCCCGAAATAAACGCCGGTATTGTGGAGTCCTTTGCAAAAGCCGGTATCCGTATCAGCGCGGCAAACGATGGCGTCTTCCGTTTTGTAACCCATTATTGGGTAGGAGATACGGAATTGGAAACGGTGAAATGTACCGCGCGAGAAGTGTTTAGCTCATAAATCCGGCATGTAACAACCGCGCGGGCGGTGTATGTACCTCTAATACATGAACCGGTTCCAAAATCTGACATTTTAGAACTGCCCTACATATATAATATCCATGCAAAAAAAGTATGAATGTCATCCCTTTGAATATCAGAGGCTTTTCTAAAACTTCAATCTTTGGATGAAGGCTGCGGAAGGGTAAACAAAAAGCGGCGAAAAACCTAAAAGAATTGGGAATGGATACGCAACAGATACATATCATAACTAAAGAGTTGATTTCAAAATCAGGAAATAATTAGATTAAAGTATTGTAGATACTTTTGAGCGATGAGACATACTACCGAGAGTAAAGACCAGGCGGGAGGGGAAAAACCGTAGAAAGAGCGTTTATGCGGCCTTAGGAGTGAATTTCGAGGGCAAAAAGAGGTTTTAGGTTTGCGGACAGCCGGGAACGAAGGGGCCAAATCCTGGACGGGCGTCCTAAACGAAATCAAAAACCGCGGCGTCCGGGATATTTTTACCGCCCGCACGGACGGC
>JAITAW010000214.1 GCA_031283905.1 Treponema sp.
GAGAAACGGACTATGCCGATACGCGATTGGGGTACGGCGCTTAACCAATTCGCCATTATTTTTGGCAATGAACGCGTTCCTTTCTAAATATGAAATTGCTATTTTCTCAAAATTTCTGATACCTCCCAAAACTGTATCCTCAAGGATCAAAACTGTATCTCCGGGAGCCAAAAGTTAATTCCCGGGAATCAAAACGCGATCTTCAAACACGCACAAACGCAACGATGAAATTCATACGCCCACATCGCTAAAGGGTGGCGCACGTGACAACACGTCCGCTACGCAACGGTGATCGCTTGAAAGGAGTCCGGAATCCGCTTCCAGCATGGCAAAAGCATCCGCGCGGGCTTTTTCGAGAATCGCCGTATGTTCCACGGGATCCGCAAGCCCCAGCCTGATATAACCTGACTGCTCAACGCCGTTGATCTGGCCCGGGCCGCGCAGTTTCAAGTCTTCTTCCGCAATGACAAAACCATCCGAATGCTCCAGCATCACCATGAGACGGGTTTTGGCGTCTTCCGTGTACTTATCGGAATACACGAGGAAGCAGTAGGACTGGGCTGTCCCCCGCCCGACCCGCCCGCGCAGTTGATGCAACGCCGAAAGTCCAAAGCGCTCGGCGTGTTCTATGACCATGCAGGTTGCATTCGGCACATCAACGCCCACTTCCACAACGCTGGTCGCAACGAGTATGTGTATGTCGCCTCCGCGAAACGCCTCCATCGTCAGACGCTTCTCTTCTTCGTCCATTTTTGAATGGGCAAGGGCAAGCGTATATTCCGGAAATATCTCTGTTGCAAGCCGTTCTTTCATCGAAACCGCGTCTTTAAGGTCTAATTCCCCTTCCTCAATAAGCGGATACACGAAATAGGCTTGCGCGCCGGTTTTGAGCTGCGCACGGATAAACTCGTACACCTTGTTCTCGTTGGACTCCCGCGCCAAATGCGTAACAATAGGCTGCCGTCCCGGAGGCAGTCCTTTGATGACCGATACGTCAAGGTCTCCAAACACGGTAATCGCCAACGTTCTTGGAATGGGGGTTGCGCTCATCATCAAAAGATCGGGGGCGTCGCCCTTTGCCATGATGGCTTGCCGTTGAACGACCCCAAACCGGTGCTGTTCGTCAATGACCACGAGGCGGAGATCGCGGTAACATACATCGCGGGAAAAAAGCGCGTGAGTGCCGATTGCCACGTCAATGACGCCCAACGCGAGGTCTTTAAGCAGTTGTTTTCGTCCTTTGGATTTGATGTTGCCGGTGAGAAAGGCGACATTGACGCCTAAAGGTTCCAGCAGTTTCGCCGCGTTTTCCGCGTGCTGACGCGCCAAAAGCTCTGTTGGCGCCATGATCGCCGCCTGTCCGCCTTTCTCAACCGCCTTGAGCGCGGCCAAGAACGCGACCAGAGTCTTCCCTGAACCGACGTCGCCCTGCAAAAGCCGCGACATGGGGTATGGGCTGTCCATATCCCCGTTGATGTCCGCCACCGCCTCTTGTTGACCTTCCGTCAGTACAAAAGGAAGTCTGTCCAGCAGCAGGTTTTGTAAATCAGGCGTTTTTTGTTGCGTCATACAGGACGCCGTTTCCTCCGGCACCCGCCTCATAACGCTACGCTTTGCCTGCGCCCGCTTTCCGACCATCACTTCCAGATAAAAAAGCTCTTCATACATGATGGTCTTTTTCGCCTTTTCGAGTTCCTTCATGGATTCAGGGAAATGAATGGCTTTTAAGGCATGGGCTTTTGTAAGCAGATGGTACCGTTCCCGTATGCTTTGGGGAATTTCATCTTCTATAACGGGAAGGTATGCGTCAAGCGCCTGTTTGACAAGGGCGCGCAGTTTTGCCATGCGCAGTCCTTTTGTGAGCGGATAAACGGGCAGTATCTGCCCCGGCGCAATGCGTTCCGTACCACCCGCCGCAGACGCTACGGAAACCGCGGGGATCGGCTCAAAGTCAAAGGCGCTTGACCGAATTTCGCCGTATTTAAACTCAAAATCACTGTAGATGAGGTAGTCGTTCCCAACTACAAGCTGATTTTTCATAAAAGGACGGTTATAACAGAGCAGACACGCCCGCGCCGTATCATCTTCAATAAAAATTTTTAATGTACGAATTTTACCGGCGTCAAACCACTCGTGCGCGATGACTCGGACAATGGAGCATACCGGACCATTGCGAAAATCTTTGAGCGGCGCAGAGCGGCTTCTGTCTTCCCAATCCCTCGGATATCGGCACAGCAACGATCCTATTGTCGTAACCCCAACATGGGCGAGGGCTTTTTCGGCGGCGGATCCCACTTTTTCGCCCGTGAGCCGCGCAACCGGATCGCATATCTCCCTGACAAACACGGGTTAGATAGGCAGTCTCAGCAAAAAGGATGATACGATGTTGATTGCGACGCCTCCGCCAATCCATGCCGCCAGAAAGACAACTAAAGCGGTGATTATAACGAGTGTATATTGTACGCTCCTGCCTCCATAAAAGAGGGCGTTTATCCGGTACAGCGGCGGCTGGCTTATGGCGTCAACAATTCTCCAGAACGGGCTGAAAATGTTTTGCCGCGTGAGATACGCGAACAGCCTGAGCCCCAGTACAATGACGATGAAGCCCAGCAGAAACGAAATCGCAGACCAAAGGGACTTGACAACCAGCGCGATCACAAAACCCGCGGTGACGTACCCATAACTCGCCATAGTAATAAAGACATTGTTTGCTATGGACAGGACAGACATGGCGATAATAGGCGAAATATCTAAAAAGCCGCCCAAGCGCAACCCGGGAAGCTGACGAAACCAGTCAAGATACGGGTCAGTCATGGCGCTTAACACCGCCGCCGGCCTACTATACCTGACGCCGCTAAACCACGTAAGCATGATTCTGGCAAAGATGAGAAAAAGATAAATGCTGGTGGCGGACGCCAATATGTTAAAGATAAATCTCATAATTATATTATAACGGTATGGTTTTGAATCGTCAAGATTGAAAAACGCCGGTGTTTTGTAGTATGGAGCGTTGGTTTAAGAATCCGTTTGCTTCTGAACGGGTTTTCGTGGTTTTTCGGAGAAACGCAGTGTGAAACCGCGTATTTTAAGCTCGATTCCAATATAGTGTATACCCTATTAGCAAGCCTGTGTAAACGGTCGGCAGTGGTTTTACCTAAAAGTTACGCGCAAAGTCTGGTTTAACATCCCGTTGATCCTCTTTTGCGGAGTCAAAAGTTTTCCCTACTGAGTTAAAAGTTTCCCCTGCGGAGTCAAAAGTTTCCCCTACTGAGTTAAAAGTTTCCCCTGCGGAGTCAAAAGTTTTCCCTACTGAGTTAAAAGTTTCCCCTGCGGAGTCAAAAGTTTTCCCTACTGAGTTAAAAGTTTCCCCTGCGGAGTCCAAAGTTTCCCCTGCGGGCTTGAAAGTTATGGCTGTAGCGGCATAATCCCCGCGCGAATTCGAGACTTTCAATCACGTCCGCTTATGAGCGCTAGCGCCCTACGTCTTGTTTGATAGTCCGCAGAATGTTTTCGGCCGCGTTCCTGTGCTGTGTGAGGGATGTTACGTTTTCGATCTGCGCTTTCGCATGACCGTCAATCCCTCCGGCTTTAAAGTAAAGCACCATCTCTCTCAGCGTATCCATATCGGTACTTGCGATCGTATTCCAGCCGGCGCTCATCTTTTTGCCAAGGCTATTAAACGCCGCATGTCCCTCGCGCTCGATAAACAGTATTGGTTTATTAACAAACTGATACTCAGCCAATAAGCTGACTCCATCGGTTATAAACAGATCCGATGCTTTCATCACGGTCATATATCCGCCATGCCAAAGCACGCCGGTGTTGGGCAGCCGCTCCCATTCGGTAAAGAAACGCCGCACTCTCATATATTTTTCAGGGCTATCTTTTTCCAGCCGTTCAAAAGACCCAAGCAGTCCGGGATGTATGGCTAAAAGAAAATCCGCGTCCGCAATGTCTGTAGCGAGGGCGAG
>JAITAW010000135.1 GCA_031283905.1 Treponema sp.
TCTACCGTTTCAAGGTACCATCCCGCCTTTATCATGTTGCGGATATCCCGCCTGAATATACGTTCGTCAACGGAACCCCAGAACGCCATGAGACTGTCGGTAACCGGGCGCAATTCATACGCATCATCGTTTTTTGCCGCGCACCGTTCCATCTCCCGCACGCACATCTCAACATAGGCGAGCGTTTCGCTCTTAATGTCCTCCCTCAGCACAATGGCGTTGTCGTACGCGTAGATCAGCGCGGATATTTTGAAGGATTGGGCGTGTATACGCGGACGTTCCGGTACATTCCGCAACCCTCCAGCGAGCGGCTGTTTCTCTGTTTTGAAGGTACCTCATACCGTACAACGGTTTTCTTGAACGGTGAATGTACCGGCATCCATGACGGCGTTTTTCCCCCTCTTTAACGCGGACATTACTCCAATCGTCAAGACGGCCAGATACGTAAAAAGCGGTAAGCCTTGCGCTCAAGCCGCGCTCATGCTTGGCATAGCGGCGTACATCCCTCGAAACGCCTTGAGCCGCCCGTCGGCGGGACGTTTCCGCCTGAAGGCAGCCATCCTCGTAGCTCCCACGATTAGCGCGCGTAGCTTCGACTTCCATCCTCCGCGACTCTTTCCTATTGCCTGCACGCCGCTTTTCCGAGTACATGAGCGTCCGTATGCGTCTTGACCGTTGTAAAAAAAGCCCTCCGCACGGAGGCTTTCATTATTTCCGGGTCATCACTGCCGCTTACACTTCTCAATAATTTCTTTCACAACGCGGTCAAAATCGGCATAGGGAACTTGACAGGTTCCCACTTGATGATGACCGCCGCCGCCGTATTTCAAAAGCATACTGCCCACATCAACCGTGGCAGTCTTGTTGATAACGCTGTAGCCTACGGTTATCGCCGCGTTGACTTTTTCCTTTCCGTCAACCGTCCACACGGAAATATTTTGTTCGGGAAAAAGCGTATACACAATAAACCGGTTGCCGGCGTAAAGCGGTTCAACCCCGCATAGATTGATGACAATCACGTTATCGTCCACACGGGCATGTTCTCTCATCATGGCTTTGTAATTTTCAGCATGTCCAAAGTATAAGTCAATCCGTTCCTTCACATCCGGAAGCTCAAGGATCTGCTCGATCCTCATGGCGCCGGCGGCAAGCGCAAGTTTCTCCATGAGATCGTAGTTGCCGATGCTGAAATTCTTGAATCTGCCGAGTCCGGTACGCGGATCCATGATAAAACCCAGCAGAATCCACCCTTTTGGATCAACGATTTCATCAGGAGTAAGCTCGCCTGAATCCACCTTGTCAACATATTCGATCATACGAGAAAACCGCCGTATAGTGGGGTTTGAGTCTCCTCCATAAAATTCGTAGACGACCCGCGCACAGCTTGGCGCTTTGCGGGACACGCCTTCAAAATACACCTTGTGTCCAAGCCGTTCCGTCTCGCTTGAATGATGATCAAACCACAAAGCGCATCCTTTAATATAGGGAATATTCGCCAGAATATCGTTGTCTGTGGCTTGGACAAGTCCATCTTGTATATCCTTGGGATGTACAAATTTCCATTCATCGACATATCCTAGACCTTCTAAAATGGCGCCGCACGCCAAACCGTCAAAATCAGAGCGGGTTAATAGTCTCATAGCGCAATCCTTCTTTATTCGCGGTGGGGTCTACTACGCGCCCGTTAGGGCGGTTAGAATTGGTAACACCAACCAAAAATGATAGCAGATCTCCATAGTTAAATACCTTCATTCGTAGTTGCACCAGTATATACCAAGCAGACCGGTAAATCAAGTAGCCAAAAGCCACCCACCCACTTCAACGCCGGACGCTTCCGGCAACCGGCTTACCTTGAATAAATTCGGACGGATGGCAATGTCGCTCATTTCTGAAAATGGTTCGTAAAACGAGATTTTTGCATCCGGGTGGATGGAAAGCAGAACATCGGCGACCGCGGTTACCGCAATACGGTTTTGCTCGTCCGGCGTAAACGCCCGGCATGTAGGGCAGGAACACCATGCGTTGCTCCTTTCATTTTTAAGACCGCCGGAAACGTCCCTCTTTCCAATTCTGTCTGCCCAAAAGTGATAGACCTCGATGTTTTGGGATCTCAGGAACAGTTTTTTCGCCTCTTTTTGCAAAACCTTGATGGTTTCAGGCGCGGTGGGGCAAAAATTAACAGACCTGTCCCGCTTGCCGTCCGTCATACGGAATATCTCTTTATGAAGAAAAAGAGAATGCCGCGCCAAACGTGACAGTTCCCAGCCTCCCGCTTCAATGGTCAAATCGTATTTTTTCACGGCTTTGTTGATCTGTTCAAAAAAATGTCCCCTTGGGTTTATTGCCAAAGGAAGCGCCACGGCGTCTATCCGGTTCCGCGCCGCCCACACGATCCACTCTTCCCATTTCTTAACGGATTGTTTGTTAAAAAGAAGCCGCCGTCTGGAGTATACATCGGCAGTCGAATTGCCATAGCCGTGATCCTCGGCCAAAGCGTATATATGCGCCGTATTCCCGCCTTTACGCGGGAGTTCTTCAATCGCGGGCGTTTTCCAGCAAAACCCGAGGTTTGCAAGAAAATCAAACACCCCGTTGTAAAGCCCTCGAACCGAATCTCCTTCAATATCCAGCCGCTCTCTTTCCAGCCTCCACGAAAAGCCGTTGCCCTTTTCCGCTCTATAGCGCAGGATGATAAGCGGCGCGTGTCCCGAAGGAAGCGCTTCCAACACAGGCGGCGATCTCTGGTTGATGCCGGATTCTCTGCGCAAAAGCTCAATACAACGGACTAATTCATTCGCCGGATTCCGGATGGATGCGTCTTCAATAATCAGCGCCCACGGCTTTGCGGCATCAAATTCCATCCTGAAGCTCCTCGTCCATGCTAAACCGAGCCGCGCGCTGAAAGTCGTGCGCACGCTTCTTCCACATCCGCGCGGTGTCCAAACGCCGAGAACCGGATGAAGGATTGTCCGGCGGGTCCGAATCCCGATCCGGGCGTGGTAATGATGCGGCGCTTTTCCAAAATCTCTTCAAACACATCCCAACTGTCCCGGTTTGGGAAAGAAGCCCAAATATAGGGCGAATTGTCCCCGCCTATACTCGAAACGCCGAGTCTTTGCAGGGTTTCCCGGATAAGACGGGCATTCCCAAGATAAAAGTCCGTAAGTTCCCTGATTTCTTTAAGCCCGTCCTCTTCAAGCGCCGCCAGTGCGCCTGCCTGCGCTATATTCGATGCGCCGTTGAAGATGGTACCGGTTACCCGCGCCCAATCCGCGTTGACGCTTTCCCCTCCCGCATACTTCAAGGCTTTTGGCACGATAGTCCAACCGAGCCGGACTCCGGTGAAACCGGCGGGCTTTGACAAGGAATTCACCTCAATGGCGCAGGTTTCCGCTCCTTCTATTTCAAAAATAGTCTTGGGCAACTTCGGATCGCGGATAAATTCGGCGTACGCCGCGTCAAAGATGATGACGCAACCTTTTTCCCGCGCGGCAGCGACCAGCGTTGAGAGTTGCCGCTTTGAGGCGACCGCGCCTGTAGGATTATTCGGCGAGCAAAAGTAAACGAGCGCGTTCTCCGGTATACGCGACACGTCTGGGAAATAGTCGTTTTCCGCGGTACAGGGTAAATAGGCGATTCCTTC
>JAITAW010000266.1 GCA_031283905.1 Treponema sp.
GGGCGGGAAGAGGGCTTTTCCAGCGTTTTCCCCGGGGCATGGTCTGACACCGGCCATTTCTGTTGTTCCCGCCTCCGCATCTCCCTCCGGCGGCTCCCCCGGCACAATCCGCGACCAATACCGATCCCCCCAGATATGCCCCGACCTCCCGTCCGCCTGGTTAAACTTCACCGCGAACACCTGCTTCATCCATTTCATTATATCCGGCAGCTGGAACCCGTCCGCCGGTTTAATATAAAACGTAAGCAAATCTCCCGCCAGCCGCATCGCCCGCACCTCGAACACGTACTTCTTCTGTGTCTCCCGGAACACCCAGTCAAACACCGCCAGCGCCTTCCACCGCCGGAACAGCGGCTCCCGATTATTGACGCGGGTACGCACCTCGTACCACACGCCCTGTTGCAATTCGCGTAACTTTCTCATACACCTATTATGGTGTTGGGAACCCGTTTTGCTTTAATCAAACGCGAAAAAACATGCGAAAAGCACTGGATTTCTCCGTTTTTCAATCTACGGGCAGGTTTTTCTTAGAGAATGGGTTGGAGGTTGAGGTAAAACAAGGCCCGCAAGGACTGCCGGTTTCCCCGGCGCGCCCGCGGGCCGCACATAACCGGCCCGGCGAAACCTACCCGCCGGGACAGCCTTAAAACCGTTTCGCTTTCAGCGCCGGTCAGTCTGACAGCTTACCCTTCTGCTTTACCGCGATAAGCGGAATAAAAAGGGCTAATAACACGACGGACAAAAGGAGGCCGATAACAATGCCTATCGTATACGATACCGTCGCGCTCCCCGTCGCTTTTGCGATAAGCGGGCCGAACCCTTCGCCGGCGGTGATAATGTAGCTGGTTACCACCACCGTCATAAACGCCGCCGGCACCAGTGCAATCCAGTAGTTCTTGGCGGTTTTAGCAAGGTAAGCGCTGATAGCCCAGAGCGCGATTGTCGCAAGGGTCTGGTTCGACCACGCGAAATACCGCCACACCTTCCCAAAGTTCTCCGCGCTCGTCTGCGACCAGAGCACCAGCAGAATGCCCACGGCAAAAAGCGGAACCGCCACGACAAAGCGGTTTTTTATCGGTTTCTGGTCGAAGTGTAACGCATCGGCGATGGCAAGCCGCGCGCTGCGGAACGCCGTATCGCCAGAAGTAACCGGGCAGGCGACAACGCCGAGCACGGCAAGCACGCCGCCGACAGTACCCATCAGGTCAATCGACACTTTGGTAACAACGGTCGCCGCCGAACCTGCCGCCGCAAGACCTTCTTGACTGCCGAAATGCCCCATAGCCGCTGCCGCCCAGATCATGGCGACGATGCCTTCCAGAATCATCGCGCCGTAGAACACTTTGCGCCCGTCCACTTCGTTCTTGAGGCACCGCGCCATAAGCGGCGATTGAGTGGCGTGGAAACCGGAAATCGCGCCGCACGCAATCGAGATGAACAGGAAGGGGAAAAGCGCGGAGCCTTTCGGGTGCAGGTTGCGGAACGCGAATTCAGGAATCGCGGCGGCCTCTCCCGTTGTAAAAAGCGTGATGGTGATGCCGATGCCCATGATAAGGAGCGCCGCGCCGAAAATCGGATATATCCGTCCTATCAACTTGTCAATCGGGAGTATTGTGGCGAGAATATAGTAAGCCATAATTATAACGAGCGCTATCGTGAATATGTCCCTGTTATTCTGGTCGATAAGCACATTGAGAACCTGAGCCGGAGTGTAAACAAATACGACTCCTACAAAAATCAGCAACGCTACTGAAAATACGCGCATGATGTATTTGGGAATATTCCCAAGATACTTGCCGACAAGCTCCGCTATTGTCGTGCCGTCATTGCGCAGGGACAGCATACCGCAGAAAAAATCATGTACCGCGCCCGCAAAAATACAGCCAAAGACAATCCATGCAAAGGCCGCCGGCCCCCACAACGCGCCGGCGATGGCGCCGAAAATCGGCCCCGTACCGGCAATATTCAAGAATTGAATCAATGTAGCGCGCCATACAGGAATTACAACAAAATCAACTCCATCATTGATTCTGACTGCCGGAGTCTGGCGTCCGGTATCAATCTTAAATACCTTTTCCACAATCGCGCCGTAAACAATGTATCCGGCTATTAAAGCGGCGATTCCAATAACGAAAGAAATCATATAGGCCTCCAAAAATATATCCGCATCATTAATGGGCAGCGTAACATGCTGGACATAACACGCGGACTTGTTACATCAATATCATTGTGGGGCTTTTTGGGAATAACGTCAATTCACCGGCACGGTGTGCGTGGGGGGAGGGGGGCATCCGCGAAGACGGGCGTTATACGGACAAAGCTTTTTTCAATGCCGCTTCCCGCAGAGGGGCATAAGCGGCGCTTATGCCGCGAAGCGTTTGCAGGTATGTGCCGCGTTCCGCACACTCTGGGAGCGCTGTTCCGGCAGTCTCTGCTTCAAGCGTCAGTATCAAGGCGTCAATTTTTTGCATATCCTCGTTAAAAGCGAACAGAGCCGCGCTGTCGTCTGCAACCAGCCGGATCAGATTTTCAATCCGTTCACTTTCCGTGCCGTAAACGCCGGAAACATGGCGTATCAGGGTTTCAAGAGCTTCGTCCGGGCCTTCGGGAAAAATGGACGCCTCATCGTACAGAGTCCATTCGTTGACGGCGGCGGAAACGCTTTTCCCGTCAACCGCGAGTTTGACGGGAGGCGGACGAAGCGCCGGACCGCCGCCGCTTCCAGTTTCAAACTCTGCATACAGCTTTGTCCACAGTGTTTCAAGTTTCTTTAAATATGATTTCTGCCGCGCCTCGTTAAAAGAATTAGTCCCAAGACCGGCAAGGCCAAAGACCATGTTCAGCATTATTTGTCCGTGGCGGCTTATAGAAAGCCCCTTGCTTAAAAATGAAAGCGTTACGCGGTACAAATAATAAATTGTCCTGCCCGTGATAAAATTATAAACATACATTGTGCCGTTTTCGTATATATTGTTGTACATTTGATTGTTAATATCGATGTCGTTTTGGCCGACGCGCTCGTTAAACGATTCGAATATAAAACTCCACATAGTTTTTAATCCTTCGCGCAGCCGCAGTTTTGTTTTTTCGTGTACTGTTACATCGTTATACGTTATCAAATTGTCCGAACGTGTACTTTCATCCTGAAGGAATTCATCGAGAAAGGCGCGGCTGTTTTCGTAAAGCAGATTTACTATGCAAAATCTGTTTAATACCGGCGCCATGATGTTAAAAACAAACGGAATATTTTGTTTATAATTTGCCGCAGATATAATAATTGTCGAGGCGGGCAATTTTTTTCCATGACCTATTGTTCTATCAAAAACAAGCTGAAGCATTGCGCCCTGCACATTTTCCTGTACCGTACTAAACTCGTCAAGAAACAGCAGGGACGGGATATTTTTCTTTTCATGTTGAATGACGCTGCGATACCAGTACGGTTCAAGCAGTTCAAGATATGTTTCACCTGTATTTTTATCTTCGACACGCGCCTGAAACCCCAGAATTTCTTCCTGTGTAAAACGCGAGCCTATCAGTGTTTCCAAATGATAACCGTTGCGTGCCGCCCAATCGCCGATCATAGTTGACTTTGCTAGTCCGGGGTTGGCCAAAAACAAAACGGGGATGCCGCTGTGCGCCGAGACAGTAATCGCAATATCTATGCTGTCGCGGATACTGTGAATGCCGCCCATAGCGTATCAAGAACCGGCGTCGTCCGCGCCGGCCAGAGTCCAACGCGCCGAAACTACGAAAAGCGGTATCAAAGCAGGCATCTTAAAATCGTAATATCCGATAGCGCCAACCCTGAATCTTTCTGTAATCTTAAACCATCCAGAGACGGATAGCATTGAGAATTCCATCGATGCGCCTATAGGAACAACCATGCTGAACATAATGGGTATAGCGCCGGCTTGAATGGCTGCCGCGAAACGGCGCGTATTGAATTCGGCATAAATCGAAGGTATCACCGCTGAAAAAAGAATTATAGAATATATCTTCGCCCCAAACCCAATGCGAAAACGCTCACCGCTTGTCTGATAATACAGATCCGCCCCAATTAA
>JAITAW010000138.1 GCA_031283905.1 Treponema sp.
TGAGCGCCCCGTTCAACGCCATCGTTCAGTGTACATCTTTTCAGCCCATGCCACCCCTTGATCCCCGCCTTTCAAGTCGACCCTAAAAGGCATCCTGAAGGACGGGGAGGTTCATGCTATGTCATGGACAACCAAACGTGCGCTAAAAAACGTCTGATTGGCGTATGTTTTGCATATATAGTAAATATGAAACTTATAAAAGCTTTGTCCCTCTGCTCTATCGCTTTCTTGGCGGGAACCTGCAAGCCTATACTAAACCAGTTCGGCAAGACTCAGAATAAAGCCATAGCGTATGAATATGCAATCATAAAGCGAGGGACAATAGAAAAAACCGTATCCTCCAGCGGAACGCTTGAACCTGTCGCAACGGTAAAAGCGTTGCCCCGCATGAGTGGCAAAGTGGAACATGTCTTTGTTGATTACAACGACAACATTCACAAAGGACAAATACTTGCCGAACTCAATACGGACATGCTCAAACTGCAACGGGAGCAGCAAGCCGCGCAGGTGTTAAAAGCCAGAGCGAACTACAATTTGCAGTTGATAAACTATCAGAATTTAGAAAAACTTGCTGAAAAGAATCTCATTTCAGAATATGAGTTAAAAAGCGGCAAGACATCCCTTGACATTCAAAAAGCCGATCTTTCGGTCGCCGAAGCAAATTTACAAAGTATAGAAACAGAAATCAACCAGTACGCCTATATAACGTCTCCCATTGACGGAATAGTTCTGGAAAGAGCCGTTAATGAAGGGGACACCGTAGTTGACAGCTCAAGCAGCAACTCATCGGCGATTTTTACTCTCGCGGAAAACCTTGAAGAAATGCGCATAAAAGCGTGGGTTGGAGAATTAGATATCGCTTCTATTTACGAAGGTCAAGAAGTTCGCTTTACGCTTGAAAGTCTTCCGGGCGACCATTTTTTCGGTATGGTTGAGAGCAAACGGCTTATGCCGTCAGTCCAGGACGGCGTTGTTTCCTATAATATTGTGGTAAGCGTTGAAAATAAAGACGGCTCTCTGTTGCCGGGCATGACGTGTTCGGTCGAATTTATTGAAGAAAGAAAGGAAAACATCCTCCTTGTTCCAAACGCCGCTTTGCGCTATCAGCCCACTCACCTTTCGGCGGCGGAGATCAGCGATATGGTTTTTAACGCGACTATTTCCGGTATGAGCGAAGAGCAAAAAGCGCTGGCGGTGGAACGCCGCCGGCAAACGCGGCAAGATCAACCCACTCAACAAGCGTCCAATCAAAGCCAGCGGAACGGACTGACAAGTCTCATGCAAAGCGGCGGAGGTATGCCGCCGCGTATGCCCGGCGGGAGCAATACTCGTCAACAAAACGGCGGCGCCCAAACCAACAGACGGCAGCCGTCCAATCAGATGAAGACGCTTTGGTTTATGGACGAAAACAACAAACTCTCCTGCGTCATGATTCAAGCCGGCGCAAGCGACGGTTCTTATACCGAAGTGATCCCGGTCAGAGGTGGAAATGAGGAGGATCTGGAAGAAAAGCAAATCATAGTCATGGAGAGGATACGTTGATGGCTGTCATTGAACTACGAGGCATCACACGCATATACAAACTCGAATCGGTAGTCGTAAACGCGCTTCGAGGCGTAGATTTTTCTGCGGAATCAGGCGAATTTGTAGCGGTAATGGGCCCGTCAGGTTCCGGCAAATCAACGTTTATGAATATCCTCGGCTGCCTAGACAAGCCAAACGCAGGCTCATATCTGCTTGATGGAATCGAAACCGCGACTTCCAACGCCGACGTCTTCGCCTTTATCAGAAATCAAAAGATCGGTTTTGTATTTCAAGCGTTTAATCTGCTCACAAGAACGACGGCGCTGGAAAATGTGGAGCTTCCCCTGTTTTATAATCGCGCATACAATAAAAAAGAACGAAAGGAACGGGCTAAAAAATGCCTCAAAGAAGTGGGGTTGGACGAACGCATGTCCCATGTGCCTTCGCAATTATCAGGAGGGCAACAGCAGCGAGTGGCTATCGCCCGCGCCATGGTGAACGATCCCGCCTTCATGTTGGCTGATGAACCCACCGGAAACCTTGATTCCGAGATGTCTCTCGAAATAATGGCGTTGTTTCAAAATCTAAACGAGCGGGGAAAAACAATTATTATGGTAACCCATGAACCGGAATTGGCTGTATACACAAAACGGATTGTCACTCTTCGGGACGGCGCGGTAGTGGCGGATATTCCGGTAAAAAACAGGCGGAGCGCGGCGAAAGACTTGCGGCAAAAAATTGGAGGGACAGAGCGTGAATATCATTGAACTATTGTCTACCTGTTTCAGAAACATATTCCGCAACCGCATGAAGAGTTTTCTCACCTCGTTGGGAATCATCATCGGCGTGGGGGCGGTCATCATTATGGTGGCAATCGGCGAAGGGGCGCAGAAACAAATAGAAGAACGGATTACGGCTATGGGAACAAACCTTTTGCAAATCATGCCCCGCAGGATACGCATGATGCCGGGGCAGCAGACCATGCCGCGCCGCATCCAGATCACCAGATACGATGCGGAAAAAGTGAAAAGCGAAGCCGGTTATGCGCGCGCGGTTTCCGGTATAAGCCAGCGAAATTTCACTGTTTCCAACGCCAACGGAAGCGCGTCAGTCGCCGTCATGGGGGTGGAACCGGATTACCTTACCATTAGAAACTGGAATGTCGAACAGGGCGCTTTTTTTGATGATTCTGACGGAGAGCGGAGAAACAAAGTCGCGGTGTTGGGGAGGACGACCATAGCGACGTTTTTTGGGAATGACGACCCAATCGGCAAGCAGATCCGTATCGGGTCCAACCAATTTTCCGTCATCGGCGTACTGGAGAAGAAAGGCGCGGCCGGAAATGGCAACGATCAAGATGACGTGATCATGATTCCTCTTGACACCATGTCGACCAGACTCACCAACACCAAAAACATCAACCAAATAGCGATAAGCGTGGCGCATAAAGATTATATGGAAGCAGCCCAAAAGGAAGCGGAATTGATTTTACGGGAAGCGCATAAATTGAGCGACCTGGACGCCGCTGATTTTGAGATTATGAATCAATCTGATATGCTGGATATGGCGTCTGAAACATCGAAAAGCCTCACCACACTGCTCGCCGCCATTGCGGGCGTATCGCTCCTCGTCGGCGGCATCGGCATCATGAATATTATGCTGGTGTCCGTCAGCGAACGGACACGGGAAATCGGCATCCGTATGGCAATCGGCGCGCGCAAAAAGGACATTCTTTTCCAGTTTTTATCGGAAGCCGTCATTTTAAGCCTGTTGGGGGGCTTTATCGGCATAGGTCTGGCGTTTATTGCATGTAACATGCTGGCGCTTATGGAAATCCCAACGTCAATCAATATGCTTGTTGTTATTACGGCAGCCTTGTTTGCGGCGTTTGTCGGCATTACGTTTGGTTATTATCCGGCCCAAAAAGCGGCGAACCGCAACCCGATTGACGCATTGCGGTATGAATGAAGAATCCGGCAAGCGTGAACCAACGATTCAACGGAGCGCCGCGCCCGCGCCTCCAATAAACCGGAAAAGGAGAAAAAAATGAAAAAGACGGCAGGTTTTTGCATGTTCTTCAGCATGATATTGTCTATACATACGTCTGTTTCTTCAGACGTCCCTGAAAGCCCCGCCCTCTCGCTTGAGCGCATCCGGCTGTTGGCCCTTGCCAATTCCCGCTCTCTCGCCCGTTATAATCTTGCCATAGAGAGCAGCCTTCTTGATGAAAAAGCGCGGAATTTCACGTATCTGCCATCCCTGTCCCTCACCGGCGCGGCTTCAATGAAACTGTGGGATACCGGCGGCGGCGCAATGCTTGACAGCCTTGGCGCCGGAGCCGCGCTGGAAATAAGCGAGACGTTGCCATTGTATGACGGCG
>JAITAW010000013.1 GCA_031283905.1 Treponema sp.
TTGGGGCAGCTTTTTTTCCGTGAATTGGGTGAGGCAGTAAACTGCGCTATTGCGCGCTGCCATGCCTGCGCTGGGTCTTTTTCAACCCCTTTTTTACAAAGTTCAACGGCTTTTAGCGCCGCTTCGCCAAACATATCCATTTTTGTTTCTCCTTCAATGCCGTTCAGACCTGCCTACACCGGCGGCGAAGCGCATACAAACCCGTTATGCGACGTTTTTTGTCTTAATTCATCTTTATTTTGTCATTCGATCTTCTTAAGTTCTCTTCAACTCTGTATCGAATAACCTTTCTTAATATATCCCAAGGAATGTGTTTGTTAAAAGGAAAACGTAATGTCCCCTTTCCACTACGATAAGGGCTTAATTCTTTTTCAAACTCATCAATTCCAGACGGACTGGGAAAAAAGCCGTAATGATCCTTAAATGCGGCAAAATGAACCAAGTTACCTTTTAAGTAAAATGTGGGCATTCCATACGATATTTTTTCAGTAGCATCAGGCGCTTCTGATCTTATAAAATTCCGCAGTTCATTTAACGTCTTTTGTATTTCAGTATCAAAATTCGCAATGTATTCATCTATATTCTTTATTTCTTCAGCCATTACTCTTGCCTCCTTTTTTTTCTTTCCATTATTTTACAGTAATTTTATCACCGAAATTCTTGTTTGTTTTCTGCCGGATGTCTTTCCGTATGCCAATTATATAACAAATTGATTCATCTTTATTTTTTATTCCCATATTCATTATACTTCCATCATAAGGTTCTCCATTAAACTCGGCGTGTACCTTAATCCGGCCTTTGCCAAATTCCTTTCTTAAATCATAAGGAAATCCTATATATGCCCGCCCTGTCAATATCGGGAACTTTTCTTATTTCCGCAATAAATTCATATATATACGCCCTGATACGGGATGTATTTTGACTGAAAGGTTACCACGTGTCAAGGCGGCTGCGGATTGGCTTCACGGAGGGCGGCGTGAGTGTAGCGCTTCTTTACGCTTTACCCTTCTTTCGTATCATCCGCACTGACTATACGCCCCCAGCACGCTGGACAGTGCGCCTCCCACACTCTCTAGAGTGCGCCGTCAACACTGTAGAGAGTGTAGCGCCCACACTGTAGAGAGTGTAGCGTCAACACTGTAGAGAGTGTAGCGCTCACACTGTAGAGAGTGTGCCACCCACACTAATGCTCGTGTGTCATCCACACAAAAGCACCTTGATGTTCGCGGAACGGCTCTCAAGCGCAAGCCGCACAGCCGCTTACGACACGCTCAATTCAGCCTCGTAATCTATCTGCCGCGGCTCTTTGAGGGCCGCGCTGCCGGATGAATACTGCGTAACCACCCGCGCCCGGTAGGTTCCGGGGGTGAGGGCGGGAAGCTGGGCCGAGAGCCGTGACGGGTGGTTCTCGATGAAGTTCCCGGTTACCCTGACCGCGCTCCCGTCCGCGGCGTTCACAAGATACAAGCCGCAGGAGGGGTCGCTGCCGGCGATCTTGATGCGGGACCCCAGCACGATGACGGCCCCGCCGGATGTAAGCTTCTCGTCCGACGTACCGCTCGCCACGTCCTGAACCTCGGCGATATACGCGCCGTTATCCGCCGCGCCCTCGATCTCCACCGTGATATGACTGATGACTTCCCGCAACGCCTGCCGCTTGCGGAACGTGAAGTCAACGGGGTTCTTGTCTTTGTCCGCCTTGGCGTCCGCATGGCCGAAGGTGCCGCCGATCTTCGGATGCAGGGAGAAGTAGTCGTTCTCCACGCTGAAACCGTCCGCCAGTTGGTAGAATGCCTCGTCAAAATACGCGCCCACCGCATCCATCATCGTGTCGTAGTTCAGGTCCGACCCTCCCCGCGTAACGGCTTCCGCGCAGACCTGCGCTACCGAGAGCGTCTTCTCGGTCTTTGCCCGGGCCACGTACTTGCCGCCGTGTTCAAAGTGATTGGGATATAGCCACGCCCTAATGACGTGCAGCACGTTCCGCACTTGTTCCAATCCTGCCATTATTACCTCCAATCCGCCCGCTTTTTGCAGGCGGTATGGGGGCAGTATACCCTATTAGCCGGTACAGTGCATAGAAGCAAGCTCATTCATTGCGCAAATACGGTATTAAAGTTAGCGATGTTTTAGAGATAAAATCAACCGCCGCCGCTTTCTTCATTAAAGAAGGTCTCTATAGAATACGCCGGAATAGCAGATTGGTAACCGCGGGTTCGTAATGGGGCTGTCAAAGCCCTCCGCTCGCGCGAGTCTCGCGCTCTCGCAAACCGGGAAAAATCAAATTTTTCGGAACGCGCTCTCTTGACAAAATAAAATTTATTTGGATAATAGAGTAATCCTTTGGGGGGTGTAGCTCAGTTGGCTAGAGCGTTTGAATGGCATTCAAAAGGTCAGGGGTTCAATTCCCCTCACCTCCAAACAGGCGCGCCGCCGGTTTGTGACGCGCCTCCGCTATCCCTTCTTTTTCCACCCTGAATGATGAGCCGTTCTCTCCTACATACAAGTCGCGGACTCTTTTCCCACATATACAAACTCCTCGTCGGGTATCGCGGGATCAAACTCAACCGCCCGCATATTCCGCAGGTAGACCAGCACGGCGCGGGGCGGCAAGTCCGAAAACGCCGAGGCCGCCCGCTTATAGCACGCCAACTGGAAGCGGTGGTTTTGCGGGCGTATTTCAGCGTCCGTCTTGAAATCTATGACAACGCATTCTCCGTTACGCTCGTATATGAGATCGATTTGCCCGTGGACAATGATGATCCGGTCTTTGGGCACGGCTTGAGACATGGGCAGGGGTAACAGAAACGGGAATTCCGAGGAGAGCCATGCGGCTTCCGAGGCTTCCGCGCCCAGATCGCTTGCAAGAAACCGCCGCGCCAAGCCGGAAGCTTCATGGGATAAAGCCTGTACCCGCGATGCGCTTTCATCGGGGAACAGGCGGCGCGTTTCATGGAGGCTTTCATCCGCGCGGCCGGCGCCGGCGAGCGCTTGCTCTATGAAGCGGTGGCACAGGATTCCGAATTTCCTTTTTCGTTCCTCGTTTTCTTTGAGGAAGTCGTCGCATTGGAAATTCGGAAGCGGTTCGAGCCGGACGTGCACGCCCGCCGGATGGGAAAACATTCCACACGCTTCCATTGCGGTCGGCGTCGTGAAAAGCGTTTTCGGCTCCGGGAGAGGCGCGCTCTGCGCCGCGTAAAATGCGCCCGCAACGCCCGCGTCAAGAGCGCTCCCCGATTGTTCTCTTTCCAGCAGGCGTTCCATTTGTCTGTGCAGCCGTTTGATACGCTCGTGGTATTCGGCGTAACCGGGCGTTTTTATGGAGAAAACTTCGTAAAGCGCCTGCGGAGAATCCGCCGTTTCACGCTGTTTTACCGCCGCATCGTTCAATCCGAGGGCAAGCAGATCAAAAAAACTCCTGCTCCGCGGTTCATCACCGTCCGAAGGAGACGGCAACGCAACCAGCGTTTCAGCGCGTTTGCCTTCACCACTCTCCGCAAGCGCATATTCAAGTTTCTGTTCGAGTTTGGCGGTTATTGCTCTTGAACCAAATATAAAGAGACTCCGTTCAGCGCGGGTTGCCGCGACGTAAAAGAGCCGCTTGATTTCAGCTTCTTCCTGCTTCTGGATATGCTCTTTTTCCCTTTCATAAAAGAAATTGACCGCGGACTCATTTCTGCCTTGCGTATCGGACTTCATATTTATAATAGGACCGAATTCCTTCGATAGATAGTACGGCGCACTGTTGCGGTCGCCCTGCCCCGAACCGCCCGCGCCGGCAAGGATAACCACCGGAAATTCAAGTCCTTTGCTTTTATGTACCGTAAGAAACAACACTTCATGGTCAACATCGGGAACTTCGCCGGTTTCGGTCTTCGCGGTTGTGCCGACAAGCGGGGCAAGTTCGCTGAGGAAGGCGCTTATGTTAAGCTGCTTCTGATCCGCGCTAAGGGCGAGGGTGTAAAGATATTCAAAATGTCCCGCATTGGGACGGGTCGCTTCATGGGAAAGCATGAACGTACGATAGCCGGTCTTGTACCATAAAAAAGTCAAGATTGACGTTATGGGTTCAAGATCGATGCGGGCTTTTAATTCATCAAAGACGTGTTTTCCATGATAAAACCGCGCTCTTTCAGCGTCATTGGCAAAGTGAAATTCGGGAAAAGCGTCCGGGAAGGGCGCGTCCGGCTGTTCAAGGAGGATTCTGAACACGCTTTCATCTCCCAGTTTCACAAAAGGCGAGCGCAGTACCGTGGCGTATGCATTTCGGTCAAGCGGATACAGGGCAAGACGCAGGATAGCGTAAAAATCATTCACCAGCGCTTCCGCATAGACGCCCCGCGGATCCGCGGCGACAAAAGGAATGCCGGCTTCCCGAAACACGCGCTCGTACTCATTTTGATGACTCGTTGAACGGAAAAGCACAGCCACATCGTGAAAAGCAAACGTTTTGGACCCAACGCCTTTAACGATCCGCTCCGCAACGCAGAGGGCTTCGCTTAAATCCTTCGTGATTTTTTCTACGACGTAGCCGTCTGCGCTTTGCGCGTCTTTTTCGCCCCGCTTTGTCTCCTGCACATATATCTCAACCGGTTTTATAGAGGATGCCTTTTTATGCGGGGCGCTTTTCACAGGAGAGAATTCGGCTTCAAACTTCTCTTTGGCTTGCCCAAAAACCGCGGGAAAAATCATGTTGAAGAATCTCACCAGTTCCGGCGTAGACCGGTAGTTGGCGCTCAAAGCAATGCCGCTGTTCCGCAATTCGCCGGAAAGCCCTCGAAAAACAGCGACATCGGCGCCGCGAAACCGGTAGATGGACTGTTTTTCATCTCCCACAAAGAAGAGTTTGTTCGGATTTAAGCCGCCGGCTTCCGGCAACAAGCCAACGGCGCCCACATCGTCTTTTTCGGACAAAAGATAGAGCAGCTGCTTCTGCAATTCGTTGTTATCCTGAAATTCGTCTATCATAACGGCTTTTATACGGCGCTTGTAAAAATTGCGAAGCCCTAGATCGTTCAGGAGAATATCTACGGACAGTTCAAGGGCATCGTGAAAAGAAAGGATGCCCGCCTGCCGCTTTCTTTCAATAAATTTCCTTTTGTAATCATCAAGAATTTCTCCTATTACAAGAATATCTTCCCGGAATTGCAGGGTTTTTGCCAGAACGATCAATTTTTTCGCCGCGTCTTTTAACCCGGGTGCGCCGTCCGTACCAACGGTGATTTCCCGCAGTTCGATCAACACTTCGTCTTTCAGACCGGATTTCGGAGTCGTATACGACTTGGAACGTGCGAAGAAATCGCCCGTTTCAATGAGGCAAGCGATGTATTCGTCATCAAGCGCTTCATTAAAATCTTCTTTGGACGGGATCGGGAGGGTCTTTTTGGCAGCTTCCTTCGCTTTTTTAAGGGTCTCGCTCTTTGATTTTGCATCATCCAGAGAAGCAATCTTCCTGCAGCAGTCGTTTATGCTGTTGATGCAGGCTTTGGTTTCCCTGGTGACGGTATCTACCTGTTTTTGGGCGAGCGCGGCGTAGTCGTCCTGTTTCACAAGACTGAACGCGGTTGCCGCAATATCCGCGAACAGGTCTTTCACGATGGTTTTGAAGCTGCGGCTTGAAACCAGACGGGAAATGGTCTTGACTTTATCCGTGTTGCCCCGCTCTCGCATGATGATTTCAACGGCGGTCTCTTCCGCAATGGCGGCAAGCTCGTTGTTATCCACGCGGAAATCTCCGGCTATGCCATACCGGTATGACGCGCCCCGCGCTAACGACGAACAAAACGAGTCCAACGTGGAGATGCGGGCTTGCTCGAACTGGGCGAGCGCCTCTTTTGCGAGCGGGTGTTCGGACGCGGACAGGCGCTTGAATATGCGTTCCCGCATTTCGGCGGCGGCTTTCCGCGTGAAGGTGAGGGTGAGGACTTCGTTCACCTTAAACCCGCGCTCCGTTACGAGGCGCACATAGCGTTCCGCAAGCACCGTGGTTTTGCCGGATCCCGCGCCCGCGGAAACCGCCGCGTTCATGTCGGCAAGGTATGCCGCTTGTTGGTTAGGGTCGAAATTCATGGAAATAGTATAGCAGAAAAGCGGATGGAACGGTAGCGGTCGCAGTGAGACATCGAAAAAGTAACCCAAATTAATGCGGACTATCCGGCAGCGACAGCTACCGGAGGTCAACACGGGGTTGCGTATGAACGAACGAAAAGCGGTAACGCGGGAAACCAGAGGAGCGTGCCACAAGGCAGGCAAAAAGGAAAAAGCTTGATACCGCACCGGTACGTCCGGCTCACCGGCTATAACCGGAAGCCCGCCGCCCGTGTCCTGGCGAAGCCCGCTCCGCCGTCACGACCGTCATAGACGGGAAAACGGTCGTTTGCAAAGAGGAAAAAATCGAGGCCTAAAAACCGGCCGGGCAAACCGCTCTACACCCGGGAAACCGTTGCCCGTATCGAAGCCGTCCGGCGGTTTTACCGGTATAAGTGCGGGGCATATCGGGCGGA
>JAITAW010000143.1 GCA_031283905.1 Treponema sp.
GGGAAGATACGCCAGATACTTATACACAACCTCGCCTTCTATCCTGCGGGACTTGTCGATAATATCCGCCTTGTATCTGCGGATGATTTGCCTAAACCCGCCCAGAAGGGGAAATAAAACCGCGCGTTCCGCGGGAGGATTGCCATAGCCTACTTCAGCGTATTTATTGATGTCTATCGCATGATCTTTAATATAATCCAGCATGGAGATGAAGGTAACGTTGTAATCTCCAATGCCAACGGAATCGAATTCCCTTCTGGCCGAATAACAAGGACTTATTGCGGCAAATTTGCAATCCGCGTATTGCGGGTAATATTTTCTTACCATTTTCATGGTATGAATTACCGGACTGTCAACAGGCGCGAGATGCGGAATAAGTTCGGGACGGTACATTTCTATATAGGAGACAATAGACGGACAGTATTGAACGATAATGGTGGCCAGATTTGTCTTTTCCATATAGTTGATGTACGACTTAGCGGCAAGCTCGGCTCCAAAACTCGCGTCAAATACGGCAACTACGCCCAAAGATCTGAGAAATCCGTTCACTTTCAGGTAATTCACCCCAAAACTTGACACAATAGCCGGCGACATAATGACGACAATCCGTTCTGTTTTTATATCTTCAATAAAAGCGTTAAAATCATCAATGCCGACACGCGCCCCGTGCGTACATGCTTTGATGCATCTACCGCAACCGATGCAGAGATCGCTCCGGTGCATGATAACTTCCTCTGAACCGTCGTTGCACATTTTTACGGGACAGACCATTATACAACGATGGCAGTTGACGCACTTCTCTTTTATTACGTTGACCACAGGACGTAAAGTCATATGTTACTCCTCTGAAAACGACTCAAAACACACATATAGTCCGGTGAAACCCGCAGTTTCACTATTTTACCGCATACAGGAGTTATAGTATACCAACATCATATAATTAATACAATACAAGAAAATCTTAAACCGTCAGATTTTGGAACCATAAACCGCCCGCGGCGGCGAATTGCCGCGGGCAACAGGCGGGATTAGCTTTTCTTTCCCAATCCTATGTAATACGTCTCGAACGATCCTTTCCTGCACGACTGGGGCTTGAAGCTCTTGCCTTGTGAAAAGAGGCTCCGAATCCGTTTGAGCAGTAACGCAACGTCTCCTCCCTGAAACACTTTTACCACAAACGCGCCGCCCTGGGCGAGCATGGCTTCCGCGTATTCAAGCGCGGTTTCCGACAGCGCAAGGGAACGGATCGCGTCAACGGAAGCGTTGCCCGTCGTTGCCGGAGCCGCGTCGCATAGTACAACGTTGAAGGGGCCCAATGCCGCCGCCGCTTCCCGTATGTCCGCCGAATTCATGTCGCCCTGGAGAAAGCGAACGTTTTCCCCGTCAAACAGCCCCTTGTCGTATTGGCGGGAAAGCGGCGAAAGATCAACGGCCGCAAGCGATCCCGCCGCGCCTATGCGCCGCAGGACGTAGAGGCTCCAACTGCCGGGCGCGGCTCCCAAATCAAGAATTTTTCCTCGAAAACGCTTGAAAACGCCAAACTTTTCATCTATTTCTTTGAGTTTATACACGGAACGGGCGGGATAGCCTTCCTTTCGCGCTTTTAACGACCAAAAATCCGGTTGTGAATACTGTAACATCGCCCTCTCATAACACCCTAGGCTCTTTCGGACGCGCGCCAAGAGGCGGCGCGTCCGCCGTAGCGCGTCCGCACGCTATTCTATCGTCCGGACGCGCACCACGCCTTCGATTCGCTTGATCTGTTCAAGCGCGTTTTCCGGTATCTTCTGCTCCGTATCAATGATATTATACGCGACGTTGTTGCGGTGGTGATTCACCAGATCCGCGATGTTGACGCCCGCGCCCGCAAGGGACGTCGTGATCTGCCCGACCATGTTCGGCACATTGCGGTTTACCACAAGGAGGCGGTGCGGTGAATGGGTGTGCTTTTCGAGATGGCATTGAGGGAAGTTCACCGAGTTTTTGATGGATCCCGATTCAAGAAAATCCATGAGTTGCCGCGCCGCCATGATCGCGCAGTTGTCTTCGGCTTCAGGAGTGGAAGCGCCGAGATGCGGGATGCAGACGGCTTTAGGCGCGGCGAGCAGTTCCGCCGAGGCGAAATCCGTTATATACGCCGCGAGCTTGCCTTCATTCAGGGCGGCGATAACGTCGGCTTCGTTCACAAGACCGCCGCGGGCGAGGTTGATGAGGCGGCACCCTTTCTTCATAACGTGGAATTTGTCCGCGTCCAGCAGCCCTTTGGTGGCCTCTGAGTATGGGACGTGAATGGTAAGGTAATCGGATTTTGCGAGCAGCCCTTCCAACGTTTCAGCCCGCTTCACCATATGGGAGAGATTCCACGCGGCTTCCACGGAGATGAACGGATCGTACCCGATAACGTTCATACCGAGATGAAGCGCATCGTTGGCGACCATGACGCCGATAGCGCCCAGTCCGATGACGCCCAAGGTTTTGCCTTTGAGTTCGGGACCTTCAAATTTGGACTTGTTTTTTTCCACAATGTCCGGAACCTCGTCCCCCTTATCCGCGATGGACATGGTCCAGTTGACGCCGCCGATGATGTTTCTTGACGACAGCAACAACCCCGCTATCGTCAGTTCTTTAACCGCGTTGGCGTTAGCGCCCGGCGTGTTAAACACCACAACGCCTCTTTTGCTACACTCGTCAACCGGAATATTGTTGTAGCCCGCGCCGGCCCGCGCAATGGCTTGAACGGTGTCCGGTATATCCACCGAACGCAGATCCGCGCTCCGCGCCAGAATCGCGTCCGGATTGGGCAGATCGCCCGCGACCTCGTAAGCGTCCATGGGGAAGCGTTGTAATCCTTCCGCCGAAATTTTGTTGTAGGTTCGTATACGGTACATGACGTCCTCCTTACAGACTTTTCTCGAACTGTTCCATAAATGCAATCAGCGCCTTGACGCCCTCGATGGGCATGGCGTTGTAGACGCTGGCCCTCATACCGCCCACGAGCCGGTGCCCGGCAAGGTTCACCAGGCCCGCCGCCGCCGCTTCCTTGACAAACCGGTTTTCGAGATCGGCTTTTTTATTAGACGGGACATCGCGGTACACAAAGGGGATGTTCATCAGGCTGCGATCCGCTTTTGCCACCGGCGAGAGAAATGTCTTTGAATGTTCGAGGTACGAATAGAAGAATTCCGCTTTCTCGCGGTTTATTTTTGCGACGGCTTCTACTCCACCGAGGTTTTTAAGCCACTCAAGAACAAGCCCCACCATGTAAACCGCGTAGCAGGGCGGTGTGTTGTACATGGAGCCTTCCTTCACATGCGTGTCGTAGCGCAACAAGACGGGCGTCCACGAAGGCGCGGCGCCTATGAGGTCTTCGCGGATAATGACGACCGTTACGCCTGCGGGTCCAAGGTTTTTCTGCGCACCGGCGTAGATGAGACCGAATTTGGACACGTCAAGCGGTTCAGACAGGATGCAGCTTGAGGCGTCGGCGATGAGGGGGACGCAGCCGGTCTCAGGCAGCCTGTTCCATTTCGTGCCTACAATCGTGTTGTTGAGCGTGATGTGATAGTAGGCGTCGTCAGGGTCCGGTGCGGGAGCGGCTGGAATATGCGTATAGGACGCCTCTTTGGAAGAAGCCCGCATGGAAACGTCCGCATACTTGAGCGCCTCCTTGAAGGCTTTATCCGCCCAGACGCCGGTGTCGATGTAAGCGGCTTTTTTCTTGGGCGCGCCTTGTTCCACACCCGCGAGATTGAGCGGCGCCATGGCGAATTGCAGCGATGCGCCCCCTTGCAAAAACAGCGTTTTGTAATTTGCCGGAATACCCATAAGCTCGCGGAGCAGGGCTTCGGTCTTTTCGATAATAGGCTTAAAATCCTTTGACCGGTGGCTCATCTCCATAACTGATTGTCCGGTTCCGTTCGTATCGCATAGTTCCGCCGCCGCTTTCTCAAGCACGGGAAGCGGGAGGGCTGAAGGACCCGGCGAAAAATTAAATACTCGTTTCATA
>JAITAW010000164.1 GCA_031283905.1 Treponema sp.
TGGTGAAAACGAAACCGCCAATGCAACTTTTTCAGTAAGAAGCTTGTAGAGCTCGGATTTGAGAAACAAATAGGGGAAACCGATAAAAAGCACATTAAACGGATAATGCAGGGTGTCCAAGGCATAACCTTGGGGAAAACGGAAACGGCAACAGCTCTCAGCAAGATGCTTGTAGAGGCCGGATATCCTAAGGAAATAGTAGATGAAACCGATAAAGAGCACATTAAGTGGGTGACGGAGTTTTTCCCCAAAATTGATCAATTAAATATTCAGTCCACAGGGGATATTCATACAACGGCGCAAAATCACCAGCGGTTAAAGGCAAAACGGATTGAGATCTTATCGGATGTGGATGAGAGTAATTTTTCAGAAGATCTGGAAGGTGAAAACAGGCCCTTTGGAGACAGAGACGGAGACGATTCCTATCTTTACGCGGGGGACGCCCATATCAGGGCTAAAAACCGGATTGTTATTAAGGCATGGGAATCAATAGAACTGCAAGCAGGGCGGTCTTCTATTATTATCAATGATGAAGGGATTACGATTGCCTCAAGGAAAACCCAGTCAAATATTATAACTCCTGGGACACCGTACTGGCATTAAAGGCCAGTAATGGACTAACCATGTTTGGACAGCACGTTACCATCCGGGGGTATTGATTATACGCTGTCGGAAGGTTACGGGGGTTCTCTAAGCAGCAGACTTGGTGTTATGCGGTTGGCAGGTTTTGATATACGGGCGGAAACGCTTAATACGTTTAATTACCTTGTGATAACGCCGTCGTCTGAATAACTCTGGGCAAACGTTGTCTTCTGGTTCATGTAGGCATTAACCCGGACCACCGCCCTGTTCTCTACTTTCGCTTCAACGTAGCGGAAACGGTTTACCGCCAGAAGCCGCCCGTTTGCGGGGAGACTGTTCTGCACCGCGATTGCCGGCTAGGAAATAGTCCAGGTAAGCGGCTTTTGGCTGTCCGATGCCGCCTGTGCAAACTGATAGATTTTTTTGGACCATGGAAGGGGAAGGGCGGATCCCTTAAACAGCACTGGGTGTAACGCCTGCTTTACCGGTTCCGTTTCCGGTTCGCTTATCCCTGAGCCCATGGAATTCAGAAGGGATGCAATGTCTCTGACATTGTTCAGGGACAGAGGATTCTCCACCGGGGCATCGGTACAGAGGGGGTACTGCTTGAGGAGTTCTATCTGCGACAACAGCGTTGTTTCCGTTACCCGTTTAAACTCGTCGGACAGGATCTTTACGCCGTTAAACGAGAAATCATTCCACCAGCCGATTGCAAGAGCGGGATCTTCTGTGTGGACGGAAAGGTACGTTTCTCTCAGTTCTTCTTCCGCTGCCACCTGTAAAATTCTGAAGGCGCCTATGGGATCCTCGGGCAGTTTCATCCACGCGGCGATCATGCGTTCTGCATCGGTACTGAGGAATTCGGAAAGTACGTTGGCCTTGTCGTTCAGGACGGAAACAAACCCGTTTTTTTCGGTGATAAGGGCCGCGCTCAGGATGGAATCATCGGCAATGTTCAGGGCTTCAATGCTTTTAAGATAGATCGTCTGCAATGCGGCGTTTATCTGAAAAGCCTTTACCGCCTGTATCCTGTTCCGGTAGGCGGTCCAGTCATACTCCGGCCGGTAAACTGAATCCGCATACCGGCCCCAGTACCGGATATAACTTCCAAGGTATTTCAGGAATGCCTCGGGTTTATAGATGGCCGGGGGAACATTCCTCAGGAACAACGGTACGCCTTCCCCGCCGTCTGGCGCGGAAAAAAGCGAGGCGAATGACACAACATACTCGACAAGTTTTCCGGCAACCGGCGGGTCGTATATGCGGTTATAGCGGTAAATTCCCAGGATATTTTCCAGCGCGTTATCGGAGAAGGCAACGGCGCTTTCCAGTCCCGCCTGGGATTCGACGATGCCGGCGATATTCGATTCAAAACTGTAGAGGAAGTCAAGGGTTGTGGTAAAAATCGTATACCGGTTAAAATAACTCTGGGCCAAAAGCATATTCCGCGAGTTCTTGGCGAACGTTCCGATTTTTTTGTTTTCAAGATAATCGCCGGCGTACGCGTCGAAATCGTCAAGAGCGGTTTTGATGCTGCCCTGTCCTTCCTGCCAGTTTGTCTCAAACCCGGCGCTTGCAAGGTTCTTTTCGGTGGGCAGGGCAATGTCGGAGGAAAGCTCCAGGATTTTTTCGACAACGGAGAAAAGCGAAGGGGCGTCGGGGGTTTCGTCCGCCTTATCCACCAGAAGCTCATTGTCCTGGAGCTTTGCCGTCCGGGAACGCAGATCCTGCACCTCGGCGGCAAGTTTGTTGCCGAATTCGCCCTGCAGCGCGATGATCTGTCCCATCCGTTCCTGTCCAGAATTGCCGATTTTTTGTCGTACAAAGGCCATGTCGGCTTCAAAGAGGGCGGTATATTCCTTTATCGCAAGGCCGATAACCATGTCGTTAAAGAGGTAATCGTTGATAAGGTTGTCCCGGTAGGCGTCCGGCGCCGACCGGCTTGTGATAAGCGCCCCACCCGCGCCGCCGCCGATATTGATAACCGGCAAAGGATTTTCAAAGGCCAGGGGAATATGGGCGGCACGGAGATGTTCCCTGATTTCGGCAAAAATGGCCCTTCCTTCGGACGCGATGTTTTTCTGCCGGTTTGTCAGGGCCTTCCATTCGTATACAAGCTCGCGGACCTGGCCCAGGGTTACCACCGTATTGACGCGCCGGAGCGAGCGGGTAATGTCGTCATAATTCACGAGTATCTCTTCCGAAATGGAGGCTAGGCGTTTTATTTTTCCGTGGATGGAATCAGGGTAGACCGCATAACGGCCCCACGCCGAAATAATGGTGTTAAGGGCCGCGTCTTTTGCCCGCGCGAAATCATCGGAATAAATATAACCGGCGTCGATGCTGTAGGAATAATCCTGTTCATATTGGCTTTTGTATTGTTTCAACAGGCTCGTCGTATCGTTTGAAAGTTCCGGTATCAGATAGCGCAGCATGGAATCAAATTTGAATTGCCCGGACCTGAAAAACCGGTTAAAATCGGTGTTTTTGACATCATCAAGTTCCAGGAAAGAGGTCAAAACAGCTTTTATGTCGGAAGTAAGAACCTGGGTATGTACATTTTCAATGATCTTGCTGCCGGTATTCCGGATTACGGGCATCCGTACCATGGTGCTGTAAAGCTGGTTGGCGATAAAGACCTTGTCTTTGTACCGGTAATTCGGCTGGAATCCGTCCGTCACTATCCGCGAAAGGCCGAACCCCGGGGGAATTGCCGCCGCCATGTCCCGAAAGGCAACCGCGTTGTAAAAAAACTGCACCCGCGAGGAAAGCGATTCTCCTGCGATGGGGTCTGTGTCAACGAAAAAACGTCCGGGTGGATCCTCCACGATCAGAGGAGAATAAAAAGGCGTACCTTTTTGGAGAATACCGTCAAGGTAGCTGTAATACGTTGATGTCTACAGCAGATTGGTGTAAAGGGTATCCGCGTTAAACAGCGCGGTAAGTCCCAATAAAGGCCCGCGCCCGCAAGAGTGGCGCACAGGACGTAGTGCGGCAGGTGGAGCATCAGCGCCTTTCTTTTGGTAAAAGTCGTGTGTTCTGATTCCCTGAAAATGCGCCTGTGAAAAACATCCGGATAAAATAGTCGCGCCGCAAATCGGGCCGTCTGTTTACCGGAGCCAGGACAAGCTGCCGGCCCGGGATCGCCATAAGAGCGCTTCCGCCATCGGGATTCACCGGCACGGGCTCATAGGCTATGCTCCGATAAGAGCTGCCGGGAACGATCAGCTCGTCCGGCGGCAGGCCCGAGAGGGCGGCCATTGCGGGGCTCAGGGAGATGTACATATCCTGTGCGGAAGTAAAATAGATTCCTTTAAAATACGTATTGCCAGTTCCGTGGTAGTTATTCTCGCCGAACAGTGTATCAAGGTATATCTTGATGTTCTCGTTAAGCGCGTTAAAGGTATCCGGAAAAGTCCATATTTTAGTGGCGGTATCCACGCGGGTTCCCGGCTGTTCATTCCTGCGGGCGTTTTCGATGAGAAGCTGTTTCGCGCCGACGGTAAGCCGCTCGTACAGGTTTGCCTGGAATTCCTCAAATTTCTGCTTGTTGTAAAATTTGGCGTTATTTTCGAACCCCAGAATCTGGTGGCGCAGATCCCCCTCAAAAAGCTTTGAATAATCCTGAAAACCGTTTACCAAATCCAGTTTTGTTACAATTACATAACAGGACAGATTCATTTCGCAGTTACGCAGAAGATCGTGTAGTTCATTGGCCATCAGAATTGCCTTGTGGGAACTGAGATCGCCGTCATCGGCAAGGAGCGCATCGGCGGGAATGGTGACGATAACGCCGTCAAACGGTTTTTTCCGGCGGTAGCGGCAAATCTGCCTGGTAATGTAGTTCCATTCCGCGCTTGAACCTTCAAGCCACCGGTCAAAAACACCTTCCCGCTTATGTCACATACGGCAACCTTTGTGCCGCTCCAGATGCGCACGGGCAGGCTGTTCTTGCCGTCATCGGTCGCGTCCCGTTCAACGGCGGAAGGTTCTAGTTCAAGGTCGCTCGCCTCAAGCAGCGACGACTTGCCGGATCGAGGTTCGCCGACAAGGACGAACCAGGGATTCGCGTACAGATCGCGTCTCTTCCTGATAACTTTGTTAAAGCCCTGTTTTAAGAGAGCGTTAATCTTAAGGATTTTGTCCGAAAGCTCCTGTTTAGCTTTTTGATGTCCGCCGCCGCCTTTTACGAGCTGAGCCAGATGCCGCCAGGTCAGAAGGTCTTTCATTATTTCCCGTGTTTCTTTTTCTTTTATCCGACGGCGTTTTAACCGGCGGATAAGCGGCAAAACAATTATCAAAAAAAGCACAAGAACAACGATGAGAAGAATGATCTTGCCCATCGTGGTAGTTTTAACGTAGTTTACCATTGATGTGAACAATGCAAAGGGATTCATTCGGCGGCCTCATTTTCGGAAACAGCGGTATTTTCATCCACGCCGGAATTTGTATCGATGTCTGCTGAAAGAGAACCGTCCGCCGTGTCCACAGGGAAATCTGCCCGCGGCAGAAAACTGCTCTGCAAGAGAGGGATGGAATCCTGCACCGTTTTTGACAGGAGAGTGCGGTATCCCGCGGTTGTTTGCAGAAACGTTACCACGTTGAATATAAAGCATATTACCATAAAGAGCGCCGAAACGATAAGGGCGAACCGTACATCGGGCCTGCGCCGGCGGGTAAATATGCCTTTTTTCTTCGGCGTTTCGGGCAGAATAGGTTCGGAAAAGATGTCGAACTCAGCCGCCGTTCTTTGGGCGCAGACCGTCATGCAGTGCTGTATGTAAGCCTGATTTTTCCGGTGAATGCCGTCAAAACCAAGCCCCAACATCACGAAAAAAAGGGCGGCCGAATTTTCGGCGTCTGGATAGTTCAGCGCGTCTTCGAGGAGATCAAAAAACTTTTCGTCCCCGGAAAGCTCATTGTAGGAACGGGCAAGTATCTGCCAGTCGTTCCTGAAAGAAAACCTTCCCTCCCTGACCATATAGTCGATAAAGAAAACCAACGGCTTTTCTATCACGGAAAATTCTTTGGCAAGCGTCTCGTCAAGCGCCGCGGTTCGCTTTGTTTCTTCCAAAAGGGAAACAATGTTTTCCCTGAACGGCCCCAGTTCAACCTGGCTGCCCATGCAGGCAAGCTGCCAGTAATTGCAAACGGCGAGCAGCAGGGGATTGCAGAGTTTTTCAAGTTCACTGGCCTTATTCATCGCTTAACTGTTCCCCAGGGTAATATAGAGCGAAGCCTCGAGTGATGGAAACAAATTTGGGGCATAGTCAATGATCATGCCGTTTTCCTCACGTATCTTCCGCCAAATCTGCGCCGATTCTTTAAGGTCCAGATAAAACCACAACGTATCCTTCAATATGGGAAGATAGCGGGGCGGAAACCGCTCGGCGGCAAGTTTGACGCCCCTTATGCGCATCTGTTTTGATTCGGGGTTTATGAGCTTAAAGGTATCGCCCTTTTCCAGTGCGGAAATAACGGCGCTCATCTCCGCACCGGTCTTGACCGCCAGATAAGCGTCTTCCATGCCTGCCATGTCTTCTGTTTTTATCCGGGTAAAGAGGTACTGTCCGTCTTCAATCGGGAAGAAATCGAATTTGCGGTAATCGGCGCTGCCTCCGGCGAGAATAAAGGAACGGATATCCCTTATTACCGTGACAAACTGCGGACCGTAATCATCATGATTATAGCGCTGTATCTCATTGATACTGTTGCAGGGATCGATTGCCATAAGCTCGGCAAGAAAGGAGATAAGTTCAAGATACAGCGAGAAAGGACTTACGCGGCCGTTTTCCATAAGCGCCGAAAGCCTTACCTCGTAGATGTTGAGTACCCTGAACCGCCGCGCCGAGTCATCGCCGGCCTGCCGTTCCCCGCCGCTCGGCGTCCTGGCCTGGGAAAGCGTGTCAAGCGCCTTGTCGCGGCAGCGCCTGACATCAACGAGGAGTCCGGTTATGATACCCGTAAGCGGATTATCACCCGAGATCTGCAGGAAAGGCGGAATGTACTTTTCGTTTACCGCCAGCGCGTTTTCGGAACGGTCGTGACTCAGTACGGAAAGCTTCACCACCGGCAGCAGTTCCATGTCCTTGTTATCGTCAAGGTTTGTCGCAAGCCGCGCGTTAAAGCGGCGGGTTACGATGGTTATTTCGTTGTCTCCCGAATTTTCATCGCGGATACGTTTTCTCTGGGCAAGGTAGCGCCGTTTCTCCGAGGTATTGTTATCCTCCAAAAGGTTTGCGTCAAATTCCGCCCACAACGGAAGTGCAATAAAGATGGTAAGTTCGTTTGGATTTTGCGCGAGCGCCGCCGTCAGGTCCAGCGGGGAAAGGGCACAGTTACCCGGCATGGAGATTTCCTGCCCACTCGCCATAACCGCGGAAAAACGCTTAACCACAAAACGGCTTCCGGAAAGCGCTTCGCGGTCAAGCTCCAAATCGATCAACCCATACGGATAGAGAAGCGACAGGGAACGGTTATGCCGGCCGTATTCGGCAGATTGCCGCTGCAAGTATTGAAAGTAGTGCGGCTGTAAAAATTGACCGTCGCTCCAGTGAAGAAGTTCATCATATTGCATAACTCATATTCCTCTACATATCTGCTTTCGGATTCATCGGTGCTTTTTTCACCTGCACTATTTTTTTTGACTCGGTCAGGATATACACGTTCGGGGCAAAAATAATCCGTTTTTTCAGCGGAATGATTATTGTCCGCGGGTCCGGGGCCGGAGGCTGCGGCATCTCGGGATCGTGGGGCAGGCCGGCAATGACCACAAGGGTGGAGGGATCTTTTTGCAGCCAGATTTTCCAGCTTTCCGCGCGCGAAGGAAGCGTCAGGGGCTTTGTCTGTTCCTCCGAGAAGAACATGGTTTGGGCGCCGATCTTCTCACGGATGCCGCTGTTCGGCGCAAAGTAGTTCTCCACCCCCGCGTTTTTGATCTCGGCAAGATCCCCGTCGGTAACGGCGGCAATATCCACTTCTATGGAAGGATAGACCGCGTAGCTTGCCGCCAGTTGTCCGGAAATTCCCACTACCACTTTTTGCTGACTGACACAGGCCGAAAAACACAGGCCAGCAATGAGCAGAGCAACACCACCCCAAATTCTTGCCCCTCTGATTCCGTAACCGCATATCGTTTGTTTAGAAAAAACCTTTTCCCGAATAATAGAAATCTTCACTATCTTTTATTACCTTGGGAACAGCGGCTTATTACAGAAGGATAGATTCTTTTTTGTAGTACCGCTTGTTTTCTGAATTTACACCTTGGCTCTGACTTTCCTCCTCGTCTAAAATTTTCCTCAAGTCCCGAAGCGCGCGGGACTTGAGGACGCAGACATTGGTGTAACTCAATCCAAGACAGAGGGCTATTTCCTGGGGGTTTAAACCGTAATAATAAGCAAGAAAGATAATACAGCTTTTATCCGCGTTTAATTGGAACAGGGCATCCGCCAGAGTGTCCGCCGCGATAATACGTTCGACTTCGGTGTTTTCATGATTCCTGTCCTCTCCGGCCTGAATTTGGAAATCCCCGTACTTTTTTACGATATGCCGGCGGGTGTAAAAATCCCGCAGGTAACGGTTGCACAGGTTCCGGCTGATAGTATATATCCAGGTTGACATCGAAGATTTGGTCTCATCAAACCGATCCGCATTTTTTATTACTTCCACAAATACTTGGGACGTTAAATCTTCCGACTGTTCAGGGGAATTTATTTTTTTTAGAAAATAACTATATACTTTATCTTTAAACAGGATATACATTTCACTTAGCTAATTCTCATTGTTTTGATCCATACTGGTTCCTTCTCCGTCAAATTTAATCCCGCGCAAGACCATCCAAATTCAGCCATTTGGATGCCCCCCCTTAATGAATGTCAAAGACATCGTCCAATCCGGTAATTTCAAAAACTTCCATGACTTCTTCACACACGTTGAGCAGGCTCAGGGCGCCGCCCGCCGCATTCAGTTTTTTTTGCGCGGAAACCAGTACCCTAAGCCCTGCCGAAGCAAGGTAACTCAACTCTTTAAGGTCCAGTATCAGGTTTTTGGTTTCTCCAAGGACAAGGTCTACCGCTACGCCGCATTCATCAGCAGTGGCAGCGCTCAGTTTGCCGGTAATAGCCAGTGTAATGGAATCACTGGATACGGTTTTAACGATTTCCATAGCTTTCCTCCTGAAAACACTTGAAATTGGGGATATTGTTTTTTTTGGTATTTGCCGCCATGACAAAGAAGCTCCCGGATTCCCGGGAGGGCTTCAGAACAGGATAACTTGTCTGCGGCGCGGAAACAGGTAATACAAAAACTGATAGGCCGAAATTCGAGTTTTAGGCGTTTAGAGGCGCTTCCAAAAGAACAGCGGAAGATTCTACGAATGGCCGCAACAGAAAACTGATAATACTATAACAATAATGCCGGAATAATCCG
>JAITAW010000163.1 GCA_031283905.1 Treponema sp.
TTCCCAAAGCATGGAAAAACGCCGTATCTTCCGCTAAAAACTCCGGTATCTTTCGCCCAAGAGTACCGCAATTCTCGCCTGAGACTCCCGCATCTCCAGGCGGCGAGAAGCGTATCTCGTAACAAAATCGCTTGACCTTTTCAATGGAGCATACCATGCTATAGGCATATTTTAATGCAAAGGAGGCGTATATGGCGCTTTGGCTCAGGAGGATAGTTGCATGGAATTAAATTATCAAAGCGAATTGGAAAAAATATATGCCCATATTGGAGAAGCTAAAATAATGGCGTTGGCAACCGGTAGCCAAAACCATCCTACGGTAAGGCTCATGAGTTGTATTATCTATCAAAATAAAATATTTTTTCAGACGGGGACTGATTTAATAAAATATAAACAAATTTGTGAAAATAATAATGTCGCGTTATGCGTTGACAATATTCAGATAGAAGGGATCGCCAATACTCTTGGGAGAACAAATGACAAACAAAATAGTGGAATAATGGAAATATATAAAAAACATTATAAGAACTCGTATGAAACATATGCGCATAATGAAAAGGAAGTCTTAATAGAAATAGTTCTAAAAAAAATAATAAAATGGGAGTATGAAGATGGCAAACCCTATCGTATATTTATAGACATAAACAATAAGCAAGTAAAAAAAGAAATATATTTATAAACGTAAAGCGGGAGGCGGATGGGGCGCGTCATAGCAATCCGGCTACGATGTAACTGCCTCTCGCCGCCGGCGGGTATTGCGTCCTTTCCCGCTCCACAGTTTACCTTTCAATTTTCCTGCATTCAAAATAGAAGCGTTTCTCTAGCGCTTCTCCCATGGAAAAACTTTTCCGGGGGAGTACGCCAAGCCGGGAAATGGTTTCAAAGAAGCCGCTTTTTTGTACGGGCGGCAGGAGTATTCCCGCCCCGCGCCGGGCGAGATGCTGAACGGCGCGGAAGACCGCGTCTTCGCCGTGAACATAGTCAATGGACGCGCCGGTTTCTCTGACAAAGCCGTCCAACAAGGGCTGCAACAGGGCGACCGCAAGTCCGCAATCAGCAAATTCTATCAAATAAAAGCCGCTGTCAAGGATAAGCCCCAACCGGTTTTTCCCTGAAAAGACTGCGGTCAGCGCGGACAGCTCTTTTCCGCCGGCAATGCGCGTAATCACGCCATCGGGCAACGTGGAAAGCGTCTCCAAAAGCTCGTTGACGCGCTCTCCAAACAGTACGCGGTGAATCGGCGCAAAATGGATGCCGATATCGTAGAGGTTCTCAATTTCAACCATCGCGTAACGCGCCGGATGCCGCTCAAGTCCGCGTTCTCCGGCATGGGACGCCTTGTACTCTTCCCACACCGCCTTAGCCGCGGCAAGGGAGTGGTTGCCGTCTCCAACCGCGAACAAAAATGAGTCTTCCTCCTCGCATCCGCCGGATGCCCCGATGGAGGTCAGCGTTTCAAGGTTCTGGACGAGAAGAGAAACGTCTTCTTCCGCATTGACAGCCCATCCCGTAACGGCCCCCGCATCCAGCATAAGATCCGTGTGGTACAGTGGAACCGTGGTTTTCGCCCGCTCGCCTAACGCCGGTAACAGGACGTCCGCCTTGTCATTGATGAGGAGCAACACGTGAGGGCTTTCAAGGGGAGCGCCGCGCCGGACATCCATACGCGAAGGCAGGCGTTCCGGCGCGGTGCCTTCGGTTGTCCTGATAAGGGCTTTCTTGCCCTGCCGCCACTCGTACCGTTCAAGGTCGATAGCCGCCACAAGCCCTCTGCGGACGCCGAAAGGCGTTACCCGTTCAACATAAACAAACGTCTTCTCAGGCGGCGCAAAAACACCCTGTACAAGATACGTACGCATGGTACGGTGAATGTGCTCAATACGTTCCTGTTTGCCGGGTTTTTCGAGGTAAATCTCAGGAAAAATGAGGCGAAGGGTTGAAGGGGCGTCTCCTACAATCGAGCGTACCGCTTCCCAATACTCCGCATCCTGCGTAAACTGATCGCAGGCGATGACCGCCCACTTCTTCCGGTCAATGCCGGAAGCGGGAAGAAGCATTTCCGGCATTGCAAGACCGAAGCCGCTTAACGTTTCTCTATGCATGTGTTTCACTCGCTTTCAGGTTGCGCCGTTCCAGTCTCTTTTCAATGCTTGAAGTGCCGCGTCCCTGTAAAGACCATCGCGATGCCGGTATCATTGGCGGCTTTAATGGAGAGGCTGTCTTTGACGGATCCGCCGGGTTGGATAATCGTCTTGATGCCGGCCGCAGCCGCGGCTTCCACCACGTCCGGAAACGGGAAAAAGGCATCTGACGCAAGCACCCGCGCCGGTTCGCCGCCACCCCGCCCCATTTTGCAGGCGTTTTCTATCACCTGCGCGCCGCGGCTCAACGCTAATTCGACAGCCCAAATACGATTGGTTTCACCCGCGCTCATGCCGACCGCCGCGCAGTTTTTTGCGATGAGAATGGCGTTGGATTTTACATAGGCGACGGCTTGCATACCAAAGATCATGTCGCGCAGGTCTTGCTTTTCAGGTTTTAGTTCGGTAACAACATCCCATTTTTCCATCAGGCGTTGATCCGCGCTTTGTATCAAAATTCCGCCGTCAACAGAAACAAACTCCTGCTTCTGCCTCGGAGCCAACGGTGCTTTCATGATACGGACATTTTTCTTTTGCTTTAAAACCGCCAGCGCCTCTTCATCGAAATCCGGCGCCACGACGATTTCCAGAAACAGATCGTTGAGTTTCACCGCAGTCTCCGTGTCTACTTTTGCATTACATGCGACAATACCGCCGAAAATGGACACCGGATCGCAGGCGTAGGTTTTCTCGTACGCTTCGGCGAGCGAACCACCCAGACTTATGCCGCAGGGAGTGTTGTGCTTTACCGCGACGCAACACACGGGCGGCAATGACGGGGAGTCGTCCGGCAAAAGCCGCGCCACATCGTCTTGGTAAAACGGTTTTTCACCGCCAAGTCCAAAGGAACACACCGCCTTCCATGCGACATCAAGATCACGTACATTGTTGTAACTCAATTCCTTGCCGTGAAGCTGGGTCATGGAAGCGACGGCGCCTTTTTTACCGGTGTGGAAATAGAGGGAGGCGGACTGATGTCCGTTTTCTCCATACCGCATCTGCTGGGCTTTCCTGATGGAGAGTGGGTAGTACGCGGGGTATTCTTCTTCCAAAAGGAAACGTGAAATCGCCGCATCATACGCGGAAGTAAGGGCAAAGACCTTACCCGCTAATTTTTTCCGTGTTGCAAACGGCACAACGCCCGCTTTCAAGCCGGCGGTTACCTCGGCGTAATCGGCCGGATCCGTAAGCGCAAGCACGTCTTTGCAATTTTTCGCGGCTGAACGCAACATGGCGGGTCCGCCTATGTCGATAAATTCAATCATTTCGTCAAAGTCCAAATCCGCTTGCGCCTTTTCAAAAAAGGGGTACAGATTCACACATACAAGGTCTATGGGCGAAATGGCGTGTTCTTTAAGCGTTTCGGTATGCGCCGGATCGTCCCGCTTTGCCAGAAGCCCCGCGTGAATCACGGGGTGCAGGGTTTTCACCCTGCCGTCAAGACATTCTGGAAAACCCGTGGCCTGCGATACGTCGGCAACCGGCAGGTTGTATTCCTTCAAATACCGGGCGGTGCCGCCCGTGGAGAGGATCTCCCAGCCCGCTTCATGCAGGAAGCCCGCTAATTCTATGATTCCGTCTTTGTTGTAGGCGCTGATCAACGCTTTCATACCTATTCTCCTTCACCTTTTCCTTAATGACTGCCCGGCCCCAAAGGGCGGGAATGATACAGCCGTGCATTCCAAATAGTCCATATTCAATATTCACCTTTGAAATACGGCATATAGTATATACCGCGCTACCGTAAAATACAAGACCAGGCTGTTCGCAATTATTTCTCTAAAAGTTTGACAGAGTATAGGGTGTCCGCGCCGCGCTATGCAGAGTGACTAGACCGTACTGTGCGAAGTGATTGTACCATGTTGTGCGGAATATCTACGCCGTATTGTGCGGAGCGACCGCACCATGTTATGCGACATTTGGGCTAAAATTTTTCTGAAGTATATTGACAAAATGATTGTATGGGGGTATATTCTTAAAAATCATGGAAAAATCAAGAATATTTACAACCGCTTTTGCAAGTGTTTATCCGTTTTATATTCAAAAAGCGGAAAAAAAGGGGCATACTAAAGAAGATGTTGATGCCATTATTTGTTGGTTGACAGGTTATAATCAACAGACATTACAGCAACAAATTGATACGAATATTGATTTTGAAACATTTTTTACACAAGCGCCTCAAATCAATCCAAATGCTTCAAGAATTACTGGTAAAATTTGTGGTTATCGCGTAGAAGAAATCGAAGACAAACTTATGCAAAAAATTCGCTATTTGGATAAATTGATTGATGAATTATCTAATGGAAAGGCTATCGAAAAAATCCTAAGGAAATAGGGAGAAGTTAATATGTGGAAATGTGAAAAGTGCGGACGTGAATTCAAGAATACAAACCAAGATCACTATTGCGGCAAATTTACAACGATTGATGAATATATTTCCGTACAAAATTCAGAAGCGTAGCCTATTTTGCATAAGGTTCACCGTGTTATACAAGAAAATGCTCCAAATGCAGCCGAAAAGATAAGTTGGCGTATGCCGACATTTTGGCAAGGCGAAAATCTCATTCATTTTGCATCGTTTTAAGAAACATTTGGGTATTTACCCCGGTGATTTAACCTTATCGCCATTCATTGATAAATTGAATGGATACACGCATACAAAAGGGGCGATACAGTTTCCTTATGATAAACCAATTGATTACAATTTGATTGCGGAAATTGTACAGTATAAAGTTAAAAACAGGGAAGGTAGATAAGAATAAAAAATAATGGCGTACGCCCAAACATCGCATAACGTAACGGGTCTGTAACCGATCGGGGCCTGCGGGCACATTTGGGCGGCGGTCTTTGCTTCGCAAGGCCCTTAATGCCCGCCCAAACATCGGTTACAGCCGAAACGTTGTGCGGAGTGATTGCACCGTGTTGTGCGGAGCGACCGTACCGTATTGTATAGAGTGTCCGCGCCGTACTATGCGGAGTGATTGCACAGTATTGTGCGGAGTGTTACACCGCACCCGCAGGATGTCCGCGCCGCGCTGCCATAAACGCCGTAAAATACAAGACCGGCTGTTCGCAATTATTTTTTTTTAAGTTTGACAGGGTATATTTAGTATGGTACACTTAGTTAATACTTTTTTATGATAAGGAGCATTTTATGAGAATGAAAAGATTTACTGTTGTTCTTGCCGCCGTGCTTGCGCCGCTTGTGTTTGCCGTTATTGCGGCTTGCGGCAGCTCGCCTGACGCCAAGTCGTCCGTAGCGAAAGCAGGAACATTGCTTCCGGGTATTGTTCCCAAAGTTACCGCGTACATCAGAACATGGCCGCTTCCGGCTGATGAATCGGAAAAGGTTTACTGGACTGCGGAGCAGATTCATGGAGAATACCTTGAGGAAATCATCATTTCCTTTGGGCGCATCGATCAGAATGATAAGTCTACCATCACGTTGCCGGATGTGCCGGAGGATGGTTCGTGGGATCTGTGGGCTGAGTCCGCCAAGCTCAAACAAATATGGCCCCACTTGAGACAGAATCTCTCCATAGGCGGCTGGGGCGCCGAATTTTCCGATACGGCGTACGATCCGGACACACGAGCGGCGTTCGTCGCCAATCTCTGCGAATATCTTGAAAAATACGATCTTGACGGCGCGGACATCGACTGGGAATACCCTGTCGGACCGGACTGGGGACAAGAAATCAAGAGCCGGCCCGAAGACAGGGAGAATTACATCGCCCTTTTAACCGAGCTTCGCGCCGCAATGGACGAGCTCGGCGAAAAAACCGGCAAACGCTACAGCCTTTCGGCGTGTGTTCCCGCAAGTCCGTGGTGGGTAACGAAGAACGACGCCGTTGCCGCCGCGAACATCGTGGATAATCTCAAGCTGATGGCATACGATTACTACGGCGGTTGGAGCGCGACTACCGGACACCTTGCCAATCTGTACAACAATCCCGCCGACCCCGAATGGGGAGGATGGTCCACGGCGCAAGCGGTAGACGTCTACCTGAAGGCGGGCGTACCGGCTGAGAAAATCGTGCTTGGTCTTGCTTTCTACGGCAAAGCGTGGGGCGGCGTTGAGGACGGCGGCGTAAACGGCTTGTTCCAGAAACATACAGGAGCCGTCTATCCTGACGGGCTTACGTGGGTTCAGATCAAAGTCTTCCTCAATGGAGAAGAAGGGTATACTCGTTACTGGGACGAGGCGGCGCATGCGCCTTTCCTCTACAACGGGGATACTTTCATCACGTATACGGACGATCAAGCCATTCAAGAGATAGGCGCGTACGCGAAAGAAAAGGGACTCGGCGGCGTTATGGTCTGGGAATATGCGCATGATATGAACGGCGAGATCTTCAAGGTCTTAAACGAAAGCGTTCAGTGATTGCGCGGCTTGCGTGTTTTAGATTCAAGAAAAAAGGCGGGCTAATAGTCCGCCTTTTTAATTTTTTTATAATGAGCGGTTTCAAAATGTCAGATTATGGGAACATGGCGACAGGGAAAAGTTTTAACATGGAAGACGAATTTACGGGGATCGATTCCCATTCCATCCGTATCGAAGATACGGTTTATCAAAACAACGGGAACATTCTATAAGCAGCCGGATAAATCAATCCGGGAAGTCGGTGAAACCCGGGCAGGGGACATCCGGCGGACGCCGGGCAGTGAAAACTTCTCCCGGAAAGCGGTTGTCACGGCGCGCCGGGAGTGACTACGGTACGCGCCTGAAAGCCGAGGGGATAAGGTATATCGGCGACAGGACGCGGGGGGGGGGGGGGGTAACGGGCAAACCCGGC
>JAITAW010000197.1 GCA_031283905.1 Treponema sp.
CCGCGATAAAGACGCTAACGCCCGCGATAAAGACGCTAACGCCCGCGATAAAGACGCTAACGCCCGCGATAGGGAGGCTAACGCCGCCGATAAGAGGACTAACGCCTGCGGTAAGGGCGCTAACGCCTTCGATAAAGGCGCTAACGCCTTCGATAAAGACGCTAACGCCCGCGGTAAAGACGCTAACGCCCGCGATAGGGAGGCTAACGCCGCCGATAAGAGGACTAACGCCCGCGGTAAGGGCGCTAGCGCCCGCGATAGGGAGGCTAACGCCGCCGATATGGCTGACATCGCGCATTACCCCGGTATGCCCTTCGTGGAAGGGCGGGGTTTTTATATCAAGCTATAACAAAGGAGTAAGGTATGTCGGGAACTAAGTATATGCCGGCTTCGGAAGGAAAGTTTTTGGAGTGGAGCGACAACCTCATCACCGTTTCCACGGACAACGCGACCGCGTGGAATCTGCCGCAGGACAAACTGGCGGAATTGAGGCCTCTGCATAACGAGGCCAGGAGGCTTTACGATTTATGTCAAACGTCCTCTTACACCAAACTGGACATGCAGGCGAAACATGAGAAGATGGCGCGGCTCATCCACCTGGAGGAAGTGTTTGTGAGGAACAACCTGCAAAACAACGATGCGATGACGAACAACGGGCGGGAAGCCTTGAGGATACCGATCTATGACACTAAGCCGACTCCGCATCCCGCGCCGCAGACGATACCGGACATAGTTATCGAGACGCCGCTGCCGCGTATGGTGCGGATAAAGTTCCGGGCCGTGGGCGCGAAGCGGTGGGCGAAGCCGCAGTATGTGCACGGGCTTGAGTGCCTGTGGGTGATTAGCGAAAAAGCGCCCGCGAAGATAGAGGAACTGTTGCGTTCGTCTTTTGCGACCCGGAGCCCGCTGGAGCTGAGCTTTGATGAGGACGAGCGGGGGAAGCGGCTGTATTTTGCGGTGAGGTGGGAGAACAGCACGGTCAACAAGGGGCCGTGGAGCGATATAGCGTTCGCGATTATTCCGTGAAGCCAAGAGGCGGTGATTGCCGCCTCGCTATAACACAGGAAACACGCCCGTATGGATGACACGCGGGCTGTTCATAAAAGAAGAACCCAAAGCCGGCAGGCTTCCTGGCGGAATACGCCGGCTTTGGGGTAACAAAAGCAATGCAATGATAGGCGGTTTTGGCGGACGTTTCAAGCCGAGAGAGCGATGCTGTGTTGTCTTCTTTTGAAGTTCTTCCGTATGGAAGGACAGCATATTGAGGAGAATGGTTATGAAAAAGAAATTGTTTTTTGCGGGGATGCCGGCGTGCGCGCTGGCATTCGGAATTATGATGTTTGCCGGTTGCGGCGGCTGGGGCGACTGGGGCGGTGGCGGGGGCGGTGGCGGCGATGGTAATGGCGGCAAGATACCGCCCGTTGAGAACGTCCAAGTATACGACCAGAATGGTAATGTGTATTCCGGCAGCGGGACGGTTAAAATAAAGGTTGGGTATAATGTTTACTTGGATGGTGCGGCGGGGACAATAACGGGCGGCAAACTGACGTTGACTCTTCCGGAAAGTATACCTGAGGAATATTTACTCGATATGACCTCTGCTCCCGAAGGTGTTACCGTAACTCCGTCTGACGTAAAGATACACCAGAATTCCAACTTCCCTGTTTTTGATGGAGCGACAGCAATAGGCTTTATTTGCTATACCAATAACTCTACCGATTTCATGGTATATTGGTATGCTACAAAACCGGCTACCATGAGAGGAGCGTCAGTTACAGACACAATGAATGTATCGCTAAACGCCGGATGGAATCGACTGTGGGTACATCAGAGTCAGAACAACTCGACTATTAAGACCGATTTAAGCGGGCTGCCGTCCGATCTGAAATGGACGCTGGGAACGAACCAGTAGAGCGGCAAGAAAGCGCCTGACGGCAACGAAAAACGTCCGTAATACCGCCGTGTTCAGAGCGCTTTCTTACTATGATTAGCAATCACCGCCAGACCGCCGCTACAAGCGGCGGTCTTTTTTGCGTTAAAGCATATATACTATGAGCGTCCCCCACGCTTCAGTAGCGATAGGCGCCGCTATCTGTACGGTTTGGGTATCATAAGCAATGTCCGCTTCAATGCCCACATCTTCAACGCCGTAGCGCGGGGTGATGATGTCTTTGCCGTCCGAAGACACAAGGTATTGGTATTTGCCGCCGGCCCTTCGCATATAATAAACGTAGGTATAAATTTATCGATAATATCGTGAATACGCTATATGAAAAACTAAGTAAGAGCGCGTTCGCGGTTTTTGAAAAATCAGACATGACGGTCGCTTCACGCACAAGGTAATCAACATCGGTTAAGACGGGGTATTGTTTTTCGATCATGGTTGTCACCCGCTTCAAGGTATCTTCGTAGCTGGTTTTGATGTAACTGCGGTATTGAAAGTACATGATTAAGCCAACCGCCAATGCCACAACCACGCTTAATCCGGTAAAGAGCGCTAGAAACCGCGCTTTAAGGTTTTTTATACTGTCTCCTTAACCGGTTGTTTTGGAACCGTCTCATTATATAACCGCTTGTACCTACAAGCGCAGCTTGCAATGCAAGCGTTCTGTTATTGTATTGCACAACATAGAGCGGGTCAAGGTCGGTTTTAAGATACCTCGCACATCCATTGTCTCATACGGCGCTCTTACGTGGTTTGGTATCCGCGCCGTTCATGCCGGAACCGGAGGCCGCGCCGCGCCGTTCAAGACGTTTTGTCTAAAGCGATCAAAGTGTTTGCTCCGGCGCGATCAAGGGGTTTGAGACAAGCGGCACGGATGCCGCTGTAACTATTGTTCTCCGCTGCAGGCGGATTGGTTCACGAACAGCGCCGCTCCATTGGTGTAATCCGGCTTCGTTCCGGCTGTATACGAAGTTCGCCACCCATACTCTATATTTCATGTTATTACACATAACGCAAATACAAAAACATTGTTTTTTATTATCACCGATCCAACAAAGAATACCCCCAAATGTAGCTTATATAAGCCTGTAGAGCCGCCCTGATACCTTTTGCCGAATCAATTTTCACTTTAACGTATAAAAAAGCGTTACAACGTTCCGGCTGTATACGACGGTTTTGCAGGGCGAATAAGCAAACCGTAGGTTTGTAGCCCTGCAAAACTGTGGGTGGAGTGAGCCGTGGGAAGGAGCGTAGCGACTGACCTAGGCGAACGGAACCCCGAGCCGCCAACGGCGGCGAAGCGTATACAGTCCTGTTATGCGCGGTTGCGCTTTCTATATTCATTTTTTATAACATACTACAGCCCAATTCCTAAAAAATATTTTATATCCACCATTATTCCATAATTCTATTATTTCAGCGCCCTTATAATATTTATTTCCAGCATATTCTTTTTTGTCAATTATTGTTTTCCGAGAATCATTATTTTCTTTTTCTTGTAATGAATCATACAACATAAATCCATTTTCATCATATCCTATAATTGTAAAATAATGTTGTATGTTTTTAACTTTTACAAGTAAAATTATTGGCGTCCCATTATCAACTTGATTCTTTAACCACATTATTTTTTCATTATCCGAGTATAGTTTCAAACTATATTCTTTTGTTTGTATTTTATATTTATGCAATAAATCAATTATTCCTTGCGGGAAAGTTAAATTTTTTATAATTCTCCAGTTTGTTTCTTTTGCTAATGCTTCCGGGTCCTTTGTTTCTCCTGTTACTATATTTATCACGCCCATAACCGCATAAGGAGCACAATTATTCAATGTTTGTCTATAAAATATTTTATTTGATATATTCAAATAATTTATTTGAAGACTATTTTCATCTATTTTTACCCCTACCGAGGGAATAATTCTTAAAAATAATACTGTAACAACAACCAATACTATAGAAATGATTATTGAAAATATTTTTACGTGTTTCTTCATAAACCTGTTATTCCATAATAGGTTTATTTTGTCAATATTTCTTTACAAAATATTAAAGCGCAGTTGCACATAACTAACGCATTAACGCAATTCACAAAAGAACCTCCTACGGCGCTTAGGGCTTCGTCCTAAAAAAACGAACGGGTATGGGACATAGAGGTAAGGAGAGCGGAATATGACAGGCATCGATAGGGAAACTGCCGCATTTTTTGTGCAAGCGGAACCGCTCCGGCCTACGCATCTTTCAGCAAGGCTTCGCCCAGCTTCCAATTGTCGCCCGCGCCCATAGTGAGGAAAAGATCGCCCGCTTTGAGCATGGGTTTGACGAGCGGTACCGCGTCCAAAGGTTCTTCCACATACAAAATTTCCCTTGCGTGAGCGGCATGTTCCGCCTCTTTAATTTTCTCAAACAATGTCTTGCCCGTAACGCCCCCTGAATATGTCTCACGCGCTGATGCGTAGACTTTATGCAGCAGGAGCGAGTCCGCTCCGTCAAACGCCGTTGCGAATTCGTTCAAGAGCGCCGCCGTGCGAGTGTAGGTGTGGGGCATAAAACTCACGATAAGGCGGCGGCTGGGATAAAATGCCTTGAGACCTTCAATAGTGGTCTTTATGGCCGTGGGATGGTGCGCGTAATCATCCATGAAGAGAACGCCGTCTTTCTCTCCGGTGATCTCGGAGCGGCGTTTGCTTCCGCGGAAAAGCTCCAGCCCGCGCCGCGCTCCTTCAAGCTGCGCCCCGGTCATCGATCCGGCGCTGTCAAGGCCGCCGCCATTGCGGTTTTCGGTCCGCGCTATGGACGAAACAAGCGCAAGCGCCGCTGTCGCGTTGAGCGCGTTGTGCCTGCCGGGAACCCTGAGCGCGAAAGGCTCCGCAAAAGCGTTCAGTTCAAACACGAGCCGCTCGTTTTCTACGGAAAAGCTCTTTATCCTGAAATCTCCCTGCGCGGTAAACCCGTAGGGCGTAAATACAAGGCCGCGCTCTTCTTTCCCGAGTATTTCCGCGACTTCACACGCGCCTTTGTCATCCGCGCAGTAGATAAGCTCGCCGCCTGCCGGAAGCTTTCTTCCATATTCCGCAAAGGCGGCCCGTATAGACGCGTAGGTGGGGTAGTAGTCCTGATGGTCGCTTTCCACGCTGGTAAGCACGATGCGTTTTGGGTGAAAGGACAGGAAATGCCGCCGGTATTCGCAGGTTTCCGCCACAAAGTACTCATTGCCAAGCGAAAGCGTCGAGTGTCCGTTGAAAACGCTTACCGCGCTTCCCGCCAATATTTGAGCGGGCAGACGCGCTCCTTTCAGCAGGCAACCGGCAAGCGCGGTCGTGGTGGTTTTGCCATGAACGCCCGCAATGCCGGACGAGTCAAAACCGGCTGAATACGCGCCGAGCGCGTCCGTGTATTTGAACAGCGGGATGCCGCGCCGCGATGCTTCCGCCAGTTCCGGATGCGTTTCAGGGGAATACGCCGCGGAATAGACAACGCAATCAATGCCGCCGTGTATGTGCGCGGCGTCAAAGGTTTCAAAATACGGGACGCCGATCTCTTTAAGGATCGCGTCCGTGTAAAAAACATCGCCCGTATCCGAACCGCTCACCCTGACGCCCGCGTTGACCAGCAGTTCCGCCAACGCGGACATGCCCGTGCCTTTGACGCCGATGAAAAAAACGAGCGAATCCGGTTGCACGGTAAAAACAGGTTCATGCATACCTATGTTTCTCATCTGAGCCGGTTAAAAAGCTCGCTATCGCGCCGCTATCGCGAGCGCCTGAAAGAAAAGCCGGTCATTCTCCACCGCGTCAGTGGCCCGCTGAAAAAGCATACGCTCGGTCGCTTCGCTAATAGAATGACGCTTCGATTCTTGTATCATAACCCCGTCCCGCTCAAGCCCGACCGTTATCTCTCCCACAAAAAGCCCGTCCGTATAATTCGAAAAGCGGTTCTCAGCCTCAAAGGTGATAATAAAGCGCAAAGCGCCCTCCTCTTTTTCCGCGGCTGCGGCAGACGAGGGCGGTTCCAGGGAAACGCCGTACTTTTGCGCGGCTCTCCGTACCCCTTGGTACAGCGTCTGCTTGTTCCTGTCCGTCAGCGCGCCGCCTTCAAACGCAAGCCCGATGCGCGGTTGCGGCAGCGTAACCCAGGAGTCATCCCCCCTGATATTTTCGGTTATGCGGCTTGCCAGTATCCTGCCGCTCTCCACGTCTACGGCGCGGAGTTCCAGACGGTATTGACGCCCCTGCTTGCTCAGAGCTCCGGTGATCATCACCTGCGCCCCGAGTTTTTTGCCGATTGACAGCATGGTTTCATCGTTTACATTGCCGGATAACTGGTAGTCCATCTCGTCCGCAACCGCTTGTATGCGCTCTTTATCCCGTTCCACGACAATGATGCCGCTGTCGTAGACCAGCCGCGCGGTCAGCTTGTCCGCCAGGTAACCGGATAAGCCCGCGCTCCCCCCGTTGATATAGGGAATCGCGATCCGTGTCGCTCTTGGGATATGCGCGTTAAAATAGACAACCGCGTCATCCAGCGTTTTATCCAAACTTACGCTTGTCTGCGCGTACATCAGCGCCGCGTGTACCGCAAGGATAAAAACGATTACCGTTTTCTTCATTTTTTCTCCTCATCAAATGAACAACGGACGATCCGAGATCCCTCGTCGCTACTGCGGTTTAACGGGGATCTGCCGCTTCAAGCGCCGTTACAAAGCGCATGGCTAGTCAGAAATCAATGTCCATAAAAAATATTATAACGCATAACTCTCGTTGTGACAAGCAGCCGCATTGGGCCACGTTAAATCTAAGCATGGGGACACGGTCTATCCGGACTGTGTCTGGAAGAACAAATAGGGTTTACCAAGGCGGAGAAAAAAATAGCGGCCGAATTCGCTCCCCGTTACCGGAAAGTCACGAATCATGGGGGATTCCTCCCTCTCAGGCGGTAAAAGCCGAAAATACGCGCTCTTCAAGCTCGATGGTATTACGGCTTCGGATGCCGGACGGCGAATCCGCCGCGGCCACGATCGTTAAAAAAGTCGGAAAAACAGGGCTGCCGACCGTATTATAACGCCGTTGTCGCCCGAACGCTCGAATGGCCGCGGAAAACCGTCCGCCCACTTCTCCAGACAGTGTGAATTTATCACCCATTTTTCGGCGGCACCCAATTAACCGCCTCGCTACGAATGAACCTCCCTGTCCTTTAGAGCGCGGTATTAGACCCCACTACGAATAAATCACCTAACGTGTAATTCCGTATAATATAATAAACTACAATTCCATGGGCGATACAAGAATCGAACTTGTGACCTTCGGCGTGTCATACCGACGCTCTAACCAACTGAGCTAACCGCCCTTATGAATATAAAAAATATTACATATTTAATTAAATGTCAACCCCGAGAGGCTGACCTTTAATCAGGAACGCTCGCGAATGACAACATTAATCTCAATCGTTCCTTTTGTTCCATTTAGCCCCAATTCCATGGGAACGATCAATGCTTCAACATCAAGATTGTTTGAGATTTCCATATTTTCACCAGTAAAGAGAGCGGGTGGTGTAAGATCAAACTTGAAGCCCAAATCATGGAGCTTAGTGACAGCCTGTGCGGTAATCATATTTGCAAGCTCGGTAATAGTAGCTTTAACCATATCGTCAATAGCAACGAACTCTTCTCCATTCATACTGCCCGCGACAAACAAAGCCGTCCCTTTAGACATGTCAAACAACACACGTCCTTCAACATCACCTGCCAAGCCTACCAAAGCCGCAACACCCATAATGGACATATTTGATGATTTCAGATATAGATCGCCGCGTTTAACATCTACAACCTCTCCTCCCATCGCATTGAGAACATCTCTAAGAACGTTAAAGGCTGCTTCGACAAAAGGATTAATATATTCAACTCTCATACAAACTCCTATTTACAAGCGGCGGTACCAACAGCAGAGCCGCTTGCATATATCAAACATTAACGCAACGCGCTAATATATAAATTCCTCCAACTTGCTCCCTATCCATTATACATAAATACAGAAAGAGGAGCTTCACCAATGGAACGCCAATTAGTATCGGCTATAACTTCATTTTTACCTAGTATGACCACTCCGGTCTTTTTGAGTTTTTCACCGAAGAACGCAATCTGCTTGTCTTGTTCCGCTATAGGCAGGTACGATAAAAGATCCCGCATCAATATAATATCCAAATCCGGCAACTGCGGCTCATTTAAAATATCGTGATATTCAAATACGATTGAATCCTTGATCACCGGCTTGAAAACATATCCGTTCTTTCCATTTA
>JAITAW010000170.1 GCA_031283905.1 Treponema sp.
CGCGTTCTTTCAATGTGTCCGCCGGTAACGTCATCGCGGCACTCAACCATTTCCGCCATAACGCTGATAACGGCGGCTTGCAGTTCCCAGACTCTCTGCGACTCAGCTTCGATGAGTACGCTCATATCTTTCATCATTTTCTGCAGATTAGCGCTAAAATTACGGAACTCCTGTTGTTGCTGCTTTATAGCCAACTGCTGCGTTGCTATAAATAATTGAGTCTCAATACGTTTAATTAAAACGGGTCCAAAAAACGGCTTGCAAACATACCCAATCGCGGAACTGTTTAACTTATCGTGATATTTCACCAAATCATAATTATCTACAATAAAAAGAATGGGAATGTACGCCGTGCTTGGATCCTGTAAGAGCATTTCAGCCGCTCTGAAACCGTCAATTCCCGGCATATTCACATCAATCAGCATTATGTCCGGATGCCGTACTTTTAACATTTCAATCATATTTACTGCCGAAGTCATGGTACATACGTCATATTGGTTCGCCAAAATATTGCGGGCGTCCATTAAACTGACAATATTGTCGTCCACAAGCATTATCAAAGATCGGCTGTCGCTCATAAGGCCTCCTTAACTTTAAAACAGGATTAGTCTACCACAACTGATTTTCTTTTTCAACACTAAGGCTATACGAGAAAATCTTTTTGGAGCATCTTCATCGCTATCAGCTTCAAAACGAACCAGAGCTATGTTTTCCGAACAATGAAACCCAACCGAAGCCCTTGACTTCAACAGCGTTACGGTTTATTGTAACGCTATGAATTATCTTGATCTTCCAGTATATAGACACAAAGACCGTATACTTTCCGCCCTTGAATCCAATCAGGTGATTGTTGTGGAAAGCCCCACAGGTTCGGGCAAGACCACCCAACTGCCGATTATCCTATACGAAGCGGGATACGGTGAACGCGGCGTTATCGGCGTTACTCAGCCGCGGCGCATCGCCGCGCTCTCGGTGAGCGAGTTCATCGCAAAACAGACATGCGTAACATTGCCCGATGGGGGAAATCCGGGCGTCGTGGGCTACAAAATGCGGTTTGAGGACAGGACGGATAATTCCACAAGGATAAAAATAATGACCGATGGCATCCTGCTCCAGGAAATGAAGCTCGATCCGTGGCTTTCCAGATACGGTTGCATTATTATTGATGAGGCGCACGAGCGTAGCCTCAACATAGATTTCATATTGGGGTTGCTAAAGCGGGTTTTGGATGTCCGCGCGGAATTCAAGGTGATCGTGTCCTCTGCAACGATCAACGCGCAAGTCTTTTCAGAATATTTTGGGGAATGTCCGGTAGTGAAGATAGACGCGGTTTCCTATCCGGTGCAGGTTATATACGAACCGCCGCTCTTGCCACAGAGCAAAAGCAAGCGGGAATTTCCACGGGAGAAGCCCGGCACCCAGAAAGCGCAGAATACCAGCGCAACGTCCGAAGCGTTTTCCGATCCTGTGCTTGTGAAAATTGTCGCCATTATGGATCGTATTGTCGGTGAGGGACGCGAAGGCGACGTACTCATCTTCCTTTCCGGTGAGAAAGCTATCAAGGACTGTATGACGCGCCTCTATGACGCTCCTTTTGCCTCAAAACTCCACATCGTGCCGTTGTATGGAAGGCTTGGCAAGGAGGAACAGGAGCGGGTTTTTGACCCCGCCCCCAGGGGAAAGATCAAGGTGGTTGTCTCTACGAATATTGCGGAAACCTCGATTACGATTGACGGGATAACCTCGGTGATTGATTCGGGGTTTTCAAAACTTAACTTCTACAACCCCAATACCTACTCATCGAGTCTTGTCGAGGGTCCCGTGTCAAAGGCTTCCGCGAATCAGCGGAAAGGGAGGGCGGGGCGCACCCGTGAGGGCGTCTGTTACCGGCTCTATCCGCCCAAAGACTTTGACCGGCGTCCGCTCTTTACCACCGAGGAAATCTACCGCACCGACCTTTCCGAGGTGTTGCTCCGCATGTCCGATCTGGGAGTCACCGAATTCGAAGAGTTTGACTTCATCTCGCCGCCCGTTCACGAAGGGATTGTCGCGGCTATTGAAACGCTGAATCTGCTTGACGCGCTTGAGCCAGATCGCGCCTTGTCCAAAATTGGCAAGATGATGACGGAATTCCCCCTTTTACCCCGCCAGTCGCGAATCATTGTGGAGGCTATTCTGAAGTATCCACAGGTGATTAAAGAAACCCTTATTGCCGCCGCGTTTCTTTCATCTCAAAGCCCGTACATCCTGCCGCCGGGCGAGGAATTCGAGGCGCGTCACGCCCACCACCGGTTCCGCGATCCAAACGGCGACTTTGTTTCCTATCTTAAGCTGTACCATGAGTACCGGAGCGTTGCCGGCGGCTCTGCGGGCAGGGCGCGTTTTTGCGAAAAAAATTATCTTGATCCAAAATCAATGGCTGAAATCGTCAACATCGTGGAGCAGCTTGCCGAGATCATTGCCGATATGGGCGTGTCGGCGCTGAGCGGCGGTCCTGTTGAGGATTATTTGTGTTGCATTGCGCGGGGCATGATTCAGTTCGTGTGCGTCCGCGATGACTGGGATTCCGAAACGTACAGCAGTCTCACCGAAGACGGCATTATCATTCACCCGGGTTCCGTGATGTTCAAAAGCGAACCGAAATACATTGTTGCAGGCGAAATTGTCAGAACCAGCCGCATGTACGCCATGTCGGTTTCCCCGCTTTCGCCGTCAACGCTTGCGCGGATAAGCGAAGATCTGTTTGTTGCGTTAGGCGGAAGCGCGGCAAAACCCGGAAAGCAGCGGAAAGGGCGCAAGCAGGGATTGGGGCGGAACGCCTTTGATAGCGCCGCCGCGCATAGCGTCAAGATCGGAAGCGAAGTCTTTGAAGTCAAGACGGTTAAAAAAACGGAGAACGGTCGCCCTTCAATGGGAAAAGATCGCAAGGATCAAAGATTCCATGAAGGGTATGAACCTTAAACCGTTTCGGGATATACGGGGGCATCTTGTTCTGAAAGACGGCTGGACCATTTGCCACAACGAACGGCTCGACCGTATTCTGTCTTTCATCCCCCTTATCGATCTCAATGACAACGTTATAAACGCGGCGCCGGCAAGAACGTATCCCGATAAAACGTATAATTCCCATAAGCATCTGCCGGAATTGCTCGAATGGTTCCCCTTGCTGGCGCTTCTCTGTCCCATGCAAAAAGGCACGGCGAAAACACTTGGTTTTATCAGCCTGAATACGGATCACAACGGCAATTACTGGTTTTCCTGCCGGAAAAACTTTTCCGCCTGCGTCAACAGGAGCCTTGCGACGCTGGAAGACCTTATCGACGAGTTGGACGAAACCGTGGATATTGGCGTGAAGGCGGTCATCAACGAGACGTATAGACGGCTGAGCGTTTCGAGTTTCGCGTGAGCGGAAGAGCATCCCTCAGAACCGCTTCCAAAGCGGAATTCGCGGCAGCCGGTATCAGCACCCGCAGTAGGTGCGGGTCATCAGGCGGGTTTGCGTCAAGTCGGCGTACTCCGTAAACAGCCGTTGCAGCCGCATGGAAATGGCGTGGTTGTCCGGCGTGTGGTATCGTCCTGAAAGCGGATTTCCACCTGAAAGTCCGCTAAGGCAAGGCTGATTAATTACCGGGAAACGGTTTGAGGGTGTTTAGCGGACAAAATGCTCCCCTATCCGGCCGCGTTTACGCCGTTTTACAGGCTTTCCTCGCCGCGCAACTATCGTACATACGTCCTTCCACCCCGCGTCCGCCAAGTCGGGCCATATCCCCGGCAGGTACGTCCCCGGCGTAGTTTCCCTTTCGGCGGACGTCCTCGGTTCGCTTGAAAACAATAGGGGGCATATTTGCCCCACGTTTTTTCCACGCTACGAGACGCTCCATAGTATCCAAACATACTTCGCGCCGGCTTATCCCTTTTCACTTCCCGTATTCTCATCTCCATAAACGGTTCTTGCTTTCCGCGCTTCTTATTCTACCCCTTCCTTGATGATAGCGCCCACGGCTAATCGGGCTTCTTCCACCCGCTGATGCGCTTTGCGTCCGGAAGCGTGCATACTTGAGGCGTTCCCGAATACGGCAAAGTCTTCTTATAACAGCGGATTTCACTTCATCCCTGATGGGGGTTGTGGCATTGTAGTCGAGGTAACTCGTTTTCATTCTATTCTCCTTGCAGGTTTGTCCCATTTATTGACTATTCTGGCGGGTTTACCTTTGGGGAATGGAAACGGGGCCTCTGATGCCCTCTGCATACGCTTATCTCCCTAGGGCGTGTTCACACTAAAGTTAAGAGAGGAAAAAGCGGATAAAGAAAGTAAGGAACTTACCGAAGAACAATATCAAGAGATAAAGGGATTGCCGCCGAAACAGCGGGGATATGTAA